>NZ_JACJDN010000228.1:0-5840 GCF_014163565.1 Pseudoalteromonas sp. SR45-5
ATACTAAAGCGCGCTGCAAACGCTTCTATATCGCTTCGCTTTACGTTTAACAATGGCCTAAAACATACACGGCCACTTTGCAGCAAACGCGCTTGGTGCATGGCGCCAAGCCCTTTTAAACCCGAGCCACGCTTTAAACGCAGTAAAAACGTTTCTACTTGGTCGTTTAAATGTTGGCCCAATAAAACAATGCTGCCTTGTGGGCTTAGCTCATCAAGTGCTTTGTAACGTGCATCGCGAGCTTGGGCTTCAAGGCTCGTACGCGACTGCTGCTCAATTACAACTTTTGCGACTTTAAAAGGCACATCAAGCTCAATACATACATTCTTGCAAAAGCGTTGCCAGTCATCAGCATACTGGCTCAAGCCATGGTGAACATAAATAGCCGATACATCAATTGCAGGATTATCGGCTCTTAAAGCACGCATTAAATGCAGCAACACCACAGAATCAACACCACCAGAAAGCGCCACAGTAAAAACAATGTTACCTTGCTCAATATAGCTATTTAGTGATTTTTTTAATTGCTGATAAATTGCTGTTATATGCATATGGCCGCACTTTTATATAAAAACTCTGAACATTTTAAAGCAAAAAAGCCGCATAAGCGGCTTTTTTTAACAATTAATGTGTTTAGCAATAACCAAACGACATTAAACGTTTGTAACGTTGATCAAGCATTTCTTCAAGCGTAAGCGCTTGTAAGTCTGCTAGGTCACGCTTAAGGCGTACTTTTAAGTTACGTGCCATAGCATCGTAATTACGATGTGCACCACCTAGTGGCTCATCAACTAAGTTGTTGATTAAGTCTAGTTCTTTCACGCGCTCTGCAGTTACACCCATTGCTTCTGCTGCAAGCGGTGCTTTGTCAGCGCTTTTCCAAAGAATAGACGCACAACCTTCAGGCGAAATTACAGAATAAGTGCTGTACTGCAACATGTTAACTCTGTCGCCAACACCAATCGCTAATGCACCACCTGAACCGCCTTCACCAATAACCGTACATATTGTCGGCACTTTAAGTGACGCCATTACTTTTAAGTTACGTGCGATTGCTTCAGATTGACCACGTTCTTCAGCGCCAACACCTGGGTATGCACCTGGTGTGTCAATAAAGGTCATGATTGGCATTTTAAAACGCTCAGCCATTTCCATTAAGCGTAATGCTTTACGGTAACCTTCTGGCTTTGGCATACCAAAGTTGCGTTTAATTTTTTCAGCAGTATCACGACCTTTTTGTTGGCCAATAACCATTACCGGTTCGCCATCTAAACGCGCAATGCCACCTAAAATAGCTGGATCGTTAGCAAAAGTACGATCGCCAGCAAACTCGTCAAATTCCGTGAAAATGCGCTCGATATAATCTCGAGTGTAAGGACGCAACGGATGACGTGCTAACTGTGATACTTGCCAAGCGCCTAAATTAGAAAAAATCTCCTGTTTTTGTTTGGCACTTTTTTCTTTTAATTTGCTGACTTCCTCTTCTAACTCAAGGTCTAATTCGCCAGCGCGGCTGATACTTTGTAATTCTTCAATTTTTGCTTCTAATTCTGCAATTGGAAGCTCAAAATCAAGATAATTGAGGCTCATGCTCTAAACTACCTAATTAGTTAAATTCTAGTTCTACATCTTGCGCAGCCATTAGTGATAACTTATGGATTAAGTCGTCACTTGGCGTAACACACCATTCGATCCCAAGAGTTAATTGCGCCAACGCATCTGGACGTTGGTAATAAACCTTGATCGGACACGTTCCCATTTTATAGGGTTCGAGTACTTTTTGTAATTTATCGAAGAAACCTGCCTCGATTTGCACCATGTTCAGCGTCATTTTAATCGCTTTAATACGCTTTTCACGCGCTTGAGCAATGGTGTTTATTTCTCTGGCGGTCATTGTAATACCACCGGAGAAGTTATCAAAGCTGACCTGTCCAGATATTACCAAGATATTGTTAACTTGGAGCATATCTTGGTACTTTTCAAACTCGTCTGAATACAAGCGTACATCAATCCGTGCACTCTTGTCATCTAAAGTTACTAAGGCCCAACGATTTCCTTTTTTATTAATTAATACTCTAGAAGCAATAACTAAACCAGCTGCCGTTGCAAACACATCACGATTAGTTGGCTGTAAATCAACTATTTTTCCGCTAGTGTAATGCCTAAGCTCACGGCGGTACTGATTTATTGGATGCCCAGTTAAATAAAGGCCTAGCGTCTCTTTCTCGCCATCTAACCACTCGTTATCAGTAAGCCCTGTGGCTTTAACAAAAGCTTGTTCAACTTCATCAGGCTCAGTGGCTAATAAACCAAATAAGTCACTTTGTCCTAATTGCTCAGCTTTGTTGTGTTGATCGGCCGCACGCATAGCATCTTTTAAACTAGCTAGTAATGTAGCACGCCCAGATTGGGTTTTCTCTGGTCCTAATTGATCCAAAGCACCTGCGTAAATTAATTTTTCAGTAACACGTTTATTTAAGCGTTTTAAATCAACACGGGCACAAAAATCAAATAAATCTTTAAATGGGCCGCCTTTTGCACGCGCTTCTAAAATTGCTTCAACCGGTGCTTCACCCACGCCTTTTATCGCGCCAATGCCGTAAACAATTTCACCTTCAAGGTTTACTGTAAACTTAAACTCACCTGCATTTACGTCTGGTGGTAATAAGGTGAGCTTCATGTTTTCACATTCATCCACCAAAATAACTATTTTGTCGGTGTTATCCATATCGGCCGACATTACCGCAGCCATAAACTCTGCAGGATGATGCGTTTTCATCCACAATGTTTGATACGATACGAGTGCGTAAGCTGCTGAGTGAGATTTGTTAAAACCGTAACCTGCGAACTTTTCTACCAAGTCGAAGATTTTTATCGCAAGCTCGCCGTCAATGCCGTTATTTCTTGCACCATCTTCAAACGTTGAACGCTGCTTTGCCATTTCTTCGGGTTTTTTCTTACCCATTGCACGACGCAGCATGTCGGCGCCACCTAGCGTGTAACCTGCTAGTACTTGCGCAATTTGCATTACTTGTTCTTGATACAAAATAATGCCGTAAGTTGGATCAAGTATTGGTTTTAAGCTTTCGTGCTGATACTGCGCATCTGGGTATGAGATTTCTTCTCGGCCCAGTTTTCGGTCGATAAAGTTATCTACCATGCCTGATTGCAGCGGACCTGGTCGGAACAAGGCCACAAGTGCAATCATATCTTCAAAGCAGTCGGGCTTAAGGCGGCGTACTAAGTCTTTCATACCACGCGACTCTAGCTGGAATACAGCGGTCGTTTCGGCGCGAAGTAACAACTCAATACTTTTTTTATCATCCAGTGGAATGGTGTTTATATCAACGGGGTCTTTACCTTGGCGCTTCATGCGCACATTGGTCATATCGACCGCCCACTGCAATATAGTCAGTGTACGTAAACCCAAGAAATCGAACTTAACTAAGCCGGCTGTTTCTACATCGTTTTTATCAAACTGTGTTACAGGAAACTTACCTTCGTCATCGCAATAAAGTGCAGCGAAATCGGTAATAGTGGTTGGCGATATTACTACGCCACCCGCATGTTTACCGGCATTACGTGTACACCCTTCAAGGATGCGACACATGTCGATTAAGTCTTTTACCTCATTGTCGCCATCGTAGGCTTCTTGCAAGCGCGGTTCTACATCAAACGCTTTGGCAAGTGTCATACCGGGGTCACCCGGAATCAATTTTGAAATTCGATCAACAAACCCGTAAGGATGGCCAAGCACTCGCCCTACATCGCGTATTACCGCTTTTGCAGCCATGGTACCAAAGGTAATAATTTGCGAAACCGCATCCCGACCATACAAAGCCGACACGTGATCAATTACTTCGTCTCGTCTATCCATACAAAAATCGACGTCGAAATCGGGCATTGATACACGTTCAGGGTTTAAGAATCGCTCAAAGAGTAAGTCAAACTCAAGTGGATCAAGGTCGGTAATTTTAAGCGCGTACGCAACTAACGAACCCGCACCTGAACCACGACCAGGTCCAACTGGAATATTATTATCTTTACTCCACTGAATAAACTCCATTACGATTAAGAAGTAACCTGGGAATCCCATTTGGTTGATTACACCGAGCTCAATTGCAAGACGCTCATCGTATTCAACACGTTTTACTTTTCTATCTTCTTCGTCGGGGAATAAAAACTGTAGTCGTTCTTCAAGGCCGTCTTGTGACACTTTAACTAAAAAGTCTTCAATTTTAAGCGAGCCGGTTGGGTAATCAGGTAAAAAGTAAGTACCTAATTGCACAGTTACATTACAACGCTTAGCGATTTCTACGGTATTTTGTAGGGCTTCTGGAATATCGCTAAACAACTCAGCCATTTGCTCAGGTGTTTTTAGATATTGTTCTTCAGAGAACCGTTTAGGGCGGCGCTTATCATCGAGCGTGTAACCATCAAAAATAGCAACACGAATTTCGTGCGCTTCAAAGTTTTCTGGCTTTAAAAACACCACTTCGTTGGTGGCTACAACCGGTAGTTGCTCTTTAGCAGCAAGCTCTACCGCCATGTGCAAGTAATCTTCTTCAAGCGGTCGATTGGTGCGAACAAGCTCTAGGTAGTAGTTATCGCTAAAATGCTGCTTATAAAAACTAACAACCGATTCAATTACAGTCGGATTATTTTTTAATAATGCTTTACCTAAGTCACCGTCTTTAGCGCCTGAGAGAATAATTAAGCCTGCTTTTAGCTCAACTAACCACTCGCGGTCAATCACAGGGCGATGAAATACATGCCCACGCTGATAAGCTTTAGATATCAGCAAGGTAATATTTTTATAGCCGTCGTTGTCTTTGGCTAATATAGTTAAGCGGCTTGGCTCATCAGGAAACTCTGGGCTACGAACCCAAAAGTCAGCACCCACTATAGGTTTAATACCTGCATTATGCGTGGCGCCATAAAAACGCACTAAACCACAAAAGTTCATTTGATCGGTAATTGCAATGGCTGGCATTTGCAGCTCTTGCGCTTTTGCGACGATTGGCTTTGTTTTAGCAAGGCCATCAACCATCGAAAAGTCTGAATGAACTCTTAAATGAACAAAATCAGGAGCAGCCATGCTTAGCCCTCACCATTGGCTTGCGCCAAAACGCGCTGCACAGGTTTAAAGCTTTTACGATGCTCGTCAATTGCACCGTACTGTTCAAGCGCTGCAAAGTGCGCTTTAGTGGGATACCCTTTGTGCCCTGCAAAACCATATTCTGGGTGGCGTGCATCAAGTTCAAGCATTTCGTCATCGCGTGCTACTTTAGCTAAAATAGACGCCGCTGAAATTTCGGCCACTAAGCTATCACCTTTAACAACAGCTTGTGCTGGCATAGTGAGTTTTGGCAATCGATTACCATCTATAAATACAAATTCAGGTTGTGTGCTTAATGCCTCTACTGCGCGAGTCATGGCAAGCATCGTTGCGTGTAGAATATTTAACTCGTCAATTTCTGTTGGACTGCAGCGTCCATACGCGTAGCACAATGCTTTTTCTTTTATTTCAACTGCAAGTGCTTGGCGTTTTTTATCCGTTAACTTTTTAGAATCTGCTAAGCCTGCAATTGGTTTAGTGGGATCTAAAATAACGGCGGCAGTGACTACATCACCAACAAGTGGGCCGCGCCCTACTTCATCTACACCAGCAATTAAGGATACATTGGGTCTATCAATTTGCATTTATTAACTCCGCCACAGCATTGGCTGCTTGTTCACTGGCATTTAATCTGATTTTTTCGTGAATAGCTAAAAAGCGTGCTTTTAGCTCTTTGTTATCTGTGTTGAGCATAGGGGTAAGTGCGTTTGTTAAGTTAGTC
>NZ_JACJDN010000229.1:0-5804 GCF_014163565.1 Pseudoalteromonas sp. SR45-5
TAAACAGCGGCCTTTAAATATGACCTTTAGAATTTAATTAAAAAATTAAACTAATTAGTTTGTAGCTACTTAGCCCAAAAATTAGGATTAAAACGGGTAGGGTTACCAGGTTTAATAACAAAGAGTTAGTGTAGTTTCCCATAACCCCTTTTTGATTAACCAGCCATACAAGGTAGGTGCTAACAATAGGGAGTAATAACCCGTTAGCCGCTTGCGCGAATATAATTACCGCTACTGGGTCTAAACCTAATGAGGCCACCGCAGCACCAAACAATAAAATAACAATAGCAACGCCTTTAAAACGTGAGTTACCCATATCGTTAGACCATCCTAACATGCCACACACGGCGTAAGCACCTGCAAGTGGCGCTGTAATAGCACTTGTTAAACCTGCAGCAAATAAACCAATAGCAAAAAAGTAATGAGCGGCGTCGCCAAGCAATGGCTCTAGCTGCACGGCCATGTTAGCTGCACTAATTTGCCCCGCATCGGTGCCATAAAATGCAACTGACGCTGTAGATAAAATAGCTAAAGTGATCACACCGCCTAAGGTGATTGATAGGCCTGTATCAACATTTGTTTCTTTAATCATTTTTTGCATATCGCTGTTACTGTCGTGTCTGGCAGCGAGCACGCCTGAGTGTAAAAATAAGTTGTACGGCACAATGGTCGTACCGACTAATGCCAATATAGTTGTAATAGAACCTTCAGGCATACTAGGGATAAAACCGGCAAATACATCACTTAGTGAAGGTGCTGCCATTACAAGTGTTGAGATAAACACTAAACTCATTAAAATAACGAGTAAAATTAGCGCATTTTCAACTACTTTATGTTTGCCGCTATACAGTAAAGCAGCACTTAAAAAAGCAATAAGTGGTGTCCATAGTTGGGAGTTAATTTGAGGGAATATTTCAATTAACCCCATGCTAGCGCCACTTAAGTTACCCGCTTCATAAGCTGCACTGCCTACGCCAATGGCGCTAATAACTAAAAATATCGCCAAGGATTTAAATAAAGGCGTTTGAATATTTGCTCTAAGAGCTTGTGCTAAATCTTGCCCGGTAGTAACGCCAAGGCGCGCCGCCATGGATTGTAATAATATAGTGGCAATTACTGAAAACAGTAACGTCCATATAAGTGCAAAACCAAAGTTTGCACCTGCCACGCTGGCGGTAGTAATGGTCCCTGGTCCAATGAAGGCAGCGGTGACGAGTAGTCCTGGTCCTAATCGCATAATTGGCCTTAATAGTGCTATTGCATGTTGCTATTTAAAGTTACATCTTACGTTTAAAACCAATATTTATACGCGATGCCGATTGTGTTAAAGCTGTCACTTACAGTAAGTGCCTTGCAGCAGTATTCGCTCCTTGACGATTTCTTTTTTATAAGCATATATTAAAAAAGGGCGCGTAGGATACCAACTTGTATATAGATTTAAAGGGGATACAGTGCATTTGCATGAATTTTAAACGAATATATAAGCGAGTTAAATGAATGATGCCGATATTTATATCGGCATCAGTATATTTACTTTATTAGGCTTCTAATCGCTTCTAAGCCTTTTTTTAGGGTGTCTGCATCGGTAGCATAGTTAATACGAATACACTCGTGCTTGTGCGCCCAATCATCGTCAATGCCGATAAAAAAGTTGTGACCTGGGATCACATACACGTCTTGCTCTTTAAGTTGTTGATACAACACCTCGCTTGTTATTTTTGTATCTTTAAACCACAGCCACATAAAAAATGCACCTTCAACTTTGTGCAAATAAACAGGCAGTTCGGCAAATACTTCGTCAAACAACTCAATCGCTATGTGTGCTTTATTACGATAAAAAGGCAGTACAACGTTGCGGCACAGTGGCAGTAGTTCGTTGTCGTTAATTAAGCGTGTCACTAAGCTTGGGCCAATACTATTTGGCGATAACACCATGCTGCCGTTTACGCGGCCAATTGCTTTAATAATCTCATTGTTTGCAACTACAATACCGCTGCGTAAACCCGGTAGGCCCAGTTTTGAAAGTGACATACATAAAATTATATTTGAGTTCCACGTTAGGTTTGCATCGGTGTAAATACAACCTGGAAACGGATCGCCATATGCGTTATCAATAATGAGTGGAATACCATATTGCTTAGCAAGCAAATCAAGGTGTTTTACTTCATCGTCAGTAATTACATTACCTGTTGGGTTGGTTGGGCGTGATACGCACAGCGCGCTTATACTGCTGTCGTTTGCTAGTGTTTTCT
This sequence comes from Pseudoalteromonas sp. SR45-5, assembly GCF_014163565.1. Lineage (NCBI taxonomy): Bacteria > Pseudomonadati > Pseudomonadota > Gammaproteobacteria > Alteromonadales > Pseudoalteromonadaceae > Pseudoalteromonas > Pseudoalteromonas sp. SR45-5. The sequence goes on from NZ_JACJDN010000229.1 coordinate 2,253, forward strand.
CAACTGCTTTAAAATCAATGACGTATTTAAACTGTTTTGATGTGCTGCCTGTATTTAAAATTTCGATATCAGGCTTTATGGCAACAAACATATCAGCCGATAAACCTTGATCGGCATAACCTATGTACTCTGGCGCGAGGGGGAATAAAATCTTTTTTTGGCTGCCATCCGGCATTTCGCCTGCCAACATATTAAACAGCACAAAAAAGTTAGCTTGACTGCCATTACCGAGTGCTACGTTATCAGCGCTAATATCCCATGCGTACTCTTTACTTAGCTGGCCTGCTAATGCAGCTCTAAACTCGTCGTTACCGGTTGGGCCATCGTAAAGCCCAAATACTTGCGATACTTTATTGCTGGCAACAAGTTTTTGTAATTCACTTAAAAAACCTCATTTACTTGTGGTACTAATGCGGGATTACCGCCACCCAGCATAACAATATTAGGATTGTTACTGTTTTTAGCCCCGCCTAAGTCTTCCATTAATTGGGTAATGCCGTTGGGTTGTGTAAATTTAGTGCCAAAGTTTGAGTAGTTCATAATGCATAGCGTTTGTTAATAATGGGGAGGGCAGTATAGCGTAAATATAAGGCTTAAATCCGATGATGAGAATAATTCAATGCTGAGATTTACAGCTAGTTAAAGTAATGTAATTCCTTATAAAACAAAGGCTAAGTTAAGACTTTTTAACGCCGTATAAAAACTCTTCGCCGCAGTCCATATACAAATCAAATTTGGCCATGACTTTGGTGAAAATAGGGGCGTGTAAAAACTCGTTTAACCATGCACGAACATGCGTATATTCACTTTGTAAGTACCAGTGTTTATCTACGCGGGCAAACTGTCTAATAAATGGCAGCAGGGCATAATCGGCTAGACTTTTTTCATCGCCTATTAAGTATTTATGCGTGGTTAGTTTTACTTCAAATTGCTTAATAAACTCTTCGCAGGCTTTTTGATAATAAATTTGTGCCATGTCTTTTGTACGAGCATAAAATTTGTACTTTTCGAGCACCGGTTTAAATTGCGTGTCGTTTAGCTTAATTAACTCAAGCATGCGCTCAAGTGCTAATGGGTCTTGAGTATGCAGTAAATTATGCGGATCGTTTTGCTTTAAAGCCCACAGCATTATATCGAGGCTTTCATCTATAACTTGGTTATTAGGCAGTAATAAAACAGGCACAGTGCCTTTAGGCGATATTTGCAACAGATGCGGCGGTTTATTTTTAGTTTTTATAGCGCGTAGAAGTACTTGTTGCTCTGCCATTAAAATACCCATTCGTGCACGCATTGCGTATGGGCAGTGTTGTAATGAATATAATAATGGCAATGTCATGTTAGTTACCTTAGCTGTTTAGGCCTTCAACATACTGCTGGCGGGTTTGTACTTTAACCAAGCTATTTAAGTGTTCAACCGCTTGTGTTTGCCCGTTAATTAAATCTTGAAAATGCGCAAGTAACACGGCTTTATCCAGTTTTTCTTTATCGCCTGAGCCAATGTCGGTTAAATCAATCATAAATTCGTCAAATTTGTCGGCAAAGTCACTCACAATATCCATGTTTAAAAATTGCTCATGGTTGTAAATACTTGGGTAGCCGCCTTTTTGTTTATCAATAGCAAAGCTAATACCTTTAACATTGGTAACGGTGGTTTCTTTTTTACAGCTCAGCATACAGCTTGCGTCAATACGTGGTTTTTTACAGCCAACGGTTTGTTGGAAAAAACACTGTCGGCTAGTCATCATTAGTATTGGATGATATATGCTGTACATCATTTTAAAGTTGTTAGGGCGTTTAATATTACGCATTTGTGGTTTGTTTATTTCGTTTGAAATAAACGCGCCTTTTGCGTTTAAATCTTCTTGTAGTGTAAGTAACGCATAAGAGTTTGTGGTGTTTAACAACGGGCCTGCAATCCAGTCAATACCCATTTGTACTGCTTTAAATGCAACGCCTGTGTTGTTACTAATAATAAGCTTAGGTTTTACAACCTCTAGCAAACGTACCGCTTCTTCAAAATCTTTACCAATTAACACCGCCGGAAACCACGGAATTAAATGTGGGTGCTCTAAAAATACATTAATGTATTTATCGTTATCGGTTCTAAAGCTCTCTGGTAATTTAAAGTAAACATCGCCATCTGTTAAATCACATAGATGAACGTCTTTTATGTCCGATATTAAAATAGAGAGTGTTGTTTTGTTATCGGCTTTAGGGTGGTTTACTAGTTTTGGCAGTTCAACAGGGGCGAGTACGTCTTTGCCTTCGTTTAATAAAAACGCGACTTGCTTTTTAATACGGGCAAGCTCTTTAAACGGAATGCTCAAGTTGTTGCCTAAGTTTGAGTAATCCATATTTTTAATTTCAAAATTGGCATTACTAAAGGTTTTAAAGCGTTTATCAATAGCTGCAATGTCCACAATCGATTTATCGGCGGTTTGCATAGGCATTTGCGATTGAACTTCAAAGCGTAGAGGTTGCAGAGCGCTTTGCTCTGCTAGGGTGTTGTCGTGTTTATCGTTTATTGTCAGTGTTACTGTAAATGGCTGGTTTAATTGGCCGCTAAACTCAAAGCGTAGTTCTCGCTTTGAAATATCTAAAAACTCAATTTTCTTTTTAACTAACGTATCAATGTCATTTTTTTCTGCGGCGAGCTCTTGTTGTGCATCGTAAATTTGCACAACCGAAATCGCGTTACTCTTTTCGTTAGCGTGATCAAAGCTATGGTCGCGCGGGTTGTCGGTAAACATGTTTTTTGTCATGTCACCTTGCAAAAACTTATTAGTAAAATTACGGTTAAATACTTTGTATAAGCTTGAATCGTCTTCAATTAAGTTACCTGTTTGTACAAAGGTATCTATTTGTTTGCGCCAGCTATCAATAACGGTATGAACGTAGTTAGCACCTTTAATGCGACCTTCTACTTTTAACGAGTCAACACCTGCGGCTACCAGCTCTGGTAAATCAAAATAGGCTGAATTGTCTTTTAAGTTTAACGGATGTTTGTTACCCATAGCCGTTGGCTCGTATTCATCACGACATGCTTGTGAGCAACGACCACGGTTACCTGAGTTACCCACACTTACTGAGCTTGAATAACATTGCCCCGAAAACGCAATACACAATGCACCATGTACAAACACCTCGGTTAATACATCACATTTGTGCGCTACGTCGGTCAATATTTTAATTTCAGTTAGGTTAAGCTCGCGCGATAAATTTACACGTGTAGCGCCAATGCGCGCTAAAAACTCAACCTGTGATTCGTTATGGGTGGTTAACTGAGTTGATGCGTGAATATGCAAAGTAGGAAAGTGCTTTTTAACTATATTGAATAACCCTAAATCTTGCACAATAATGCCATCGAGCGTGGTATTTACGAGTTGGTTAAGTAGCTTAAATAGCGCGCCCATTTCGTGCTCTAATATAACTACGTTTAGCGTTAAAAATATTTCACAGCCGTATTCATGGGCTAGGCGAAGTGCGCCGTTAAGCTCATCAAACGAAAGATTAGACGCTCGGTTACGTGCATTAAAGGTATCTAATCCACAA
>NZ_JACJDN010000022.1:0-15600 GCF_014163565.1 Pseudoalteromonas sp. SR45-5
ACTTTGGGTATCATCAATATTAAGGGCTGAGCTATTGATATCCTTGCTAAGTAACTTAACCAGTAATTCAAACAAGAAATAATTACTTATTTCATATTTTTCCTCTAACACCTTTCGCGAGGCAGGTTCTAATTCATACCAGAGGCTTTGATCTTCACTTGGTAAGCAATTCTCTTTTATCCATGTATCTAATATATTAGAAAACTGAATGTGGCTTTGGACCAGTTCATTGATTACAGATAACAGTTCAAATCGAGTTAATGGCGAAAATGAAGAAATTAACCATTCAGAACTAATAGTATCGAGTGCTTTAGGTAAACTATTAATAAGATTATTAATTAAACCTTTTCTTGTTGCGTTAGGTTTCGCAAGTTTAAGTTTATTAATAAAACATAATGTTTGACTATTATGTGCCAACGCAAGCTTATTGCAGGAAATATAGTCTGCTTTATAGATATTTGTAAGCCACTCAACTCTTCGGTGATGCCTTTCGTGTAGAAATGGCTTCACGATCGATAAAGTATCAAGTAATAACACAGGGTAAGATTTACGTTCTTTTTCAATGAATTGACTGGCTAAAAAGAAAGCCATATTCGCTACTGCATCATAGTTATTTATACACTTCCAAAGTAGTATGCTTATTTCTTGTTTTTCCAGTTCATCATCAATATAAATATCGTTACAAAAAAGCATCAACCATTCACTCAATGTAATAGCATCTGCCATATCATTTTTGATAACGTTTATTATTTGAGTATACGTTAAAGGTGGAAAGTTAGGCTCAATATTAGATACACCACTATTTTCAAGATTTGAACTAGTGAGTACATTTTTTAAACTATTTCCATTAGGTATTATTGGTGACCTAAATTTAATACCGCTACTCAACATTTTTCAGACCACTCTGTTCAAATGACCCTAATAACTCCTGCCCTTTAAACTGAAACCTAAACATAACTTTCCTATCAGCAGCATTATCTGAGTTTTTATCTGCATCAAGCGGCCCTCTGCCAGCCAAAAGTGTTTTATCAAAAAACTCCTGTTTCTTATCAAAATCCATATTATAAATATAATATGAAACACTATTGGCTCTCTTTACACTCAACTCCATATTGTAGCTAAATCCACCTTCGCGGCTTGAATGCCCCTCTACAATAATTCGAGAAACTTCCTCAGCTATATCTTCACTTTGAAAAACTACATTACTGTATATAGGAATAAACTTATCTAAAAATGTTTTGCCGCTATCTTTTAACGTATAGTCACCTTGCTCAAAAAGGACGGAGTCTAATATTGAAATATCACCAGTTACAGGATCTGCCTCTACCTCAATATTTGCTTCATTAAGTGCCTTATTAATTCCTTGAATAATTAGGATGCGCTTATTCTTACTGCTCTCTTGAGACTCTGATATTTGCACAAGTGCGCTTATTAATAATAATGCAAATATCATCAACAAAGCAGACATTAAATCACCTATGGATAACCATGCACCACTGTCATCTATTTCATCAATGTGTTGAGCACGTCCAGAAGAAAGCATATTAAGCCTCACTCTCTGAAACTGATTTCTCTAGAACTTTAGCTTCAATTAAAAAATCTGCGGCTTGAGCTAATCGATTATGTATTTTACTAGCAGCTTCATCAAACCCTTTAAAATAAAGCTCTGTGCTTTGGTTTGCTTGCTCATAATACTTATGCATAGCTTTTGGTAAACCTTCAGTTATTTCTTTAAATACAGCACTTGCTTCTGTGTATTGCTTTTTAAGATCTCCTACTTGAATACCCGTGTTTCTTGCTATATCTTCAAGTTGAGAGAATGTAGATGACTCAGTGAGTCCAATAGCTTTTACCAGTCTTTCAATCGTAACAACACTGCTCTGTAAATGTTGATATTGTGCAGTAAGCTCTTGTAGTAAATTGTGGCGGGTTTGATACTCTTGCTCAAACACATCTTTAAACCTATCTACCACTTCTATTAAGTTGTTACGTTGCTTACCGAGTGTATCCTCTAGCAGGTTATTTTGTTGATTAAAGAAATCATTTAAATTTTCTTGATACTGAGATCTAAATGACTCAAGTTCACTTTGAACTGTCCTAGACATATTGAGAACTTTTGTATCTATATCACCCAAACCTATTTGTAATTGCTCTCGAGCGTTATTCATTAGTAGGCTAGCACTTTCACCTGTTTGACTAATAACCTTTGTTTGTTCTTCAAACGAAGCATTTGTCTTATCTAATAATGTCCCTAACCTATTTTCAATTTCTAGATATAGTTTAGCTTCCTGTTCTGTTCTAGAGTCTAAAGATGCTTCTAAATTTTCACCCATTTTTTCAAACGCATCTGCCGCTTTTTCAGTACTACTATCAAATGCAGCCCTTTGTTCTTGCATACCAGTAACCGCAATTTGAAGTACTGAATCTATTTGATGGGTAACTTCAGACACTGCTTTTGACTGTGCTGCAAACGAATCACTAGTTTTATCTAATAAACTTTCTAATCTAAGTTCAAAATTTTCGTATAAACTACTTTCTTTTTCAGCCCTTGCATCCAGTGCGCTTTCTAAATCAACGCTCATCTTCTCAAAAGCCCCTGCTGCTTTCTCACTGCTACTGTTGAAAGCAGCTCTTTGTTCTTCCATTCCTTTAACCGCAACGGATAATATTGAATCAACTTGAGTCGTTATTTCTGTCATGGCAACCTGAGTCTCAGATTTAAATGATGACAGAACATCTTTTAGAGACAGTGCAAATTCTTGAAGTTTTTCCATTGTATTTTGATTAAAAGTATCAATTGTGGAAACAGTATTAGCTACTTCTGCCAAGGTTTTTTCAACATTTGTATTTAGTTGCTGATTAATTTCATTGCTCTGTTTAACAGTATTAGCCGTATCGCGAAGCTGCTCTGTAACTGGCCTAATAAGCTTCGTTTCCATTTCATTTATCAAGGATTCAACTAACTGCTTATGGTTTAATTCATTATCAGTTTTCAAAGCTTTTAACTCTGTAGTTAAATCGTTAAACACCGGCGCTATATTCTCTATCAATGAGTTATTAACTGCTGAAGATATTTTTTCAGAAATGACATTTCCATTAAACGACTCAGCTAATTGATTAAACTGCGTTAATTGCATTGACATATTTTCATTTAACTTATTAAAAGCACTACTTAAATCAACTTGTCCACCAGTATTAGTATTGCTTGCGATCTCATGTAAAACATCTAAAGGAGTTGCTTCCAAGCAATTTTTAGAAAGGAAATGAGCTACATTTTTACGAGCTTTATTTGTACTTGATATGCGCCATTTAAGTATTACGATCATGAAAGCTGATGTAACAAGACCAGCTAACGAAGTCGCAAAAGCAGTTTTCATACCTGTAAGTAAAACAGCAGCAGAATGGAGTAAGGCTGTAGAGTCGTTACCTACATTCCCTAAATCAAAATCTGAGAGACCTATGGTAATGCCTAAAAAAGTACCTGCAACACCTATGCTTGTAAGGAGTGCTGGTATTGTTTTATTAGACGAGTCATAGTAATCACCTGCAATATGGTTTAGTGGTACATTCGTAATCAATAAATTATTACGTTCTAATAATCTGCCTTTCTCACTTACAAAGCAGTTTTTCAACCATGATTCATTATCAAAGCTTTTTGAGTTTACTAACCTTCTTAACTCTTCAAGCTTACTATTTTGGTTCTTAATGTAATTCTTACTTTTAACTACTTCAGATACTGCTACATAAAGAAAAAGAAAAATTATGCATACGCTAAAAATTGCCGTTATTGGGTCTTGAAGAAAGAGCGATAAAAAGCTCATATTCTATACTTCCTTATTAAAATATTTGTTTAACTCTTGATGTGTAAATAATGATTCAGCCAACCTTTTAGGAATATGCTCTGCATCACTTTTAAAGCCGATACTTGTTTGAACTGGCTTAATCAACCTAACACTATAGAGATCTTCATCATGCATATTAGAATCCGTTGCTAAAGCCAAAAAGCTAGCCTCAGGATAAAGCCTGAGTAAATTAGCTTGCCAAGAAGATTTTTGCTCTCTTAGCGATATAGTGATTGGGCTACCTTTACCAAAGTCATCCCGAGCCAGTTTCCATGCGTGATTAATGGCAATAATACGCTCAATAATTTGTTCGAACTTCATAACTCACCCCCCTTTTATCCAAAGGGGGCTCCAATTTAAAATACCAGATAATAATTTTAAAATTGCTATTCAGATAATTATTAGCTCAATAAAATAGATATATTTAGCAATTTTATTATCATGATTGTTACTCAATAGATTTAAAAACTTCACTCATACTTAACTGCAATATACGAATCATGACTTGCAGCTTCTAAGTTAAACGACCACCGTGTGGAGGCTTCTACTTGCTCGAATTCATCTTTTGTAAAATCAAATGAATTATATCGGTAAGGGTATCGACTGCTCCAGTAGCCCATCCCTTGATCAAAAATTATTTTCACCTCGCTTTTATCTTTCAGTTTTAAAAGTAAAAAGCGGCCATGTGGTAACTCTTTTGGCTCAGTTAATTCAGGGTATACATTTAATCCATATTTTTTACTTAGTTGGCTGTAATAATAAAGCTGATCATCATGGTTCTCCCAATTGTCTGCCACGCACACTGGAGGGCGATTGTGCAGAGCCTTTTTCGGATATGCCGAATAAAGTTCAAGATCAAACTCATTCGTATTTTCTTTTATCGCAGCAACAAAGTTAATTATTAAAAATGAACTGAGGGGGGAAACTAAGTATTTGTCATAATAGACAGCACTTGATATTCCGCATGAAATTTTCTCTAAGAATTGCTTATCGCTCTCTGATATAAATTCAAATAAGTTTTCTCCGAAAGCCTGAACATTACAATTCAAATTATTGCTAACATTGTCTATAACTACTGCTGAAGTTAAGTTAGATTTACTAGATATTTTGTCTAAATTTATTAGCTCAGATATGACTATTCTATCAACTGTAGGTTGTGATTTTACAATAAGGGTATCTAGGGGCTCACCCCAGGCTACACTAGGGAAGCTTGCGCTTTTATCTAGCGTTCCCCAAGACTGAACATTGTTACCTTTAATAACATCAAACAACATATATCCACTTTTATTAGGAAGTGCATCATAGTCACAAATATGCCAGCTTATACCCGGAACAAGATCCTCTTGAATACTCCATGCGATGTCTGGCTGGAGGCTTTCGAGATACTTCCTTTCTATATAAATAGAAACGTCTATATTAGATGTAGCAAGTTGATTAACCCAATTTCTGTACTTCCACTCAGACCAATCCCATTCTTTTATATCTTCACCTAAATAGATGCGAATACCCGTTACATCTGTATCAATGACTTTCGTCATTAACAAAGACATGCTATCCATCTCTGCAAGGGAATCATTACCGAAAATCCTTAACTCTTTAGGTAACCTTAACTTTTCAACGAATTGTGAAGCTGCCAAAAAGTTACTTGCATGAATCCTATCTAAGTTATCAACTTCATGCTGTGTATCATAGTCCAAAAGGCAGGCATGACATGCACCTTCACATTCTCTATTAGTGCATGTATCAAGATAAGTTCTAGCCTCAGCTATAATGTCAGTAAAGTTATTTAATATCGATGTTGAAAAACCTGCGCCTTGTGAAGCAATATCATACAAAAATAAGCTTGTAACTTTTAAGCCTCCTTTTTGTGTTACATCACGAACTGCAACACCTAACTCATCAGTTGTAATACCAGCTTTCTGAGCCAACATTATCCTTATGGCGACCCCAAGGGTATACATTAATTTGGAGTCAAAAATGGCGCTACCTGTAATCGGGTCATTTATTTGTATTTCGAAAATACTAGTTTGAACGTCGTGCCCCAGCAAAAAGGGATGTGTAACTTTGGTCTCTTTGTTGTCAGTACTAAATTTACTTTGTTTTATGGCCCACGAGTTTTCTGAACCTTGGCAGTAAATACTGTTATCAATACTAGTACCTTGCAACCTTTTGTGCTGTTTGGTTAATTTAGAAACACCACCATTGTTATCCAAAGCTTCAGCTCTGCCACAACATAAACACAGCGCGTAACCTGCGCCACTCCCCTCATTAAAGTGGAATAGTTTTCCGTTATCATTGGTTCTATAACGACCAAGTTCAGGGTTGGGTAATGGTTGCCACATAGCATCTTCTAAAGATATTTTAGGCTCTTTAAATGGTAAGTACTTGGGTTGCGTATAATCATTATGTAATGGCATGCTATAATCAACGGTGAAACCCGATGGAACTATATACTCTTGCCATCTAATATTACTTGAACAACATTCCGTATTAGTACAGTTTTCAGGCTTGATTACAGACGTACTAGTAGTGTGGCATTCTTTACATTCCCATGAAACTCTAAATAGTTGTTGTTCGCTAATCTCATTTTCACTAAACGGCATTTTCCAATTTAATTGTAAACCTTGTGATTGATAAACTACACTATCTAATACAATTTCTGCACCTGGTGCATATTCTCTTAAAGCTACATCCAAACTTCTGCTTGGGTAGCCTCTTCGCTGGAATTTATTTTGCTTACTACCAACTGAATTCCTATTTTCCTTACTATCTTTACTGTTAGTTACAAGTGCGACCACACCTGTTGGGAAACCATACCCTGGTAAAAAACCACTTCCAGATAGCTCTGCTAATAAATAATTCTCCTTTAAACGCTTTAGTTGCCCTGATAACTTTCTCAGCGCTGGACCACCAGTACCAGTAGTATCACAACGACTTAGTTGAAAGTCTAATGAATCGTATTCCTTCATCCACTTTTTACAAGAACCGCTCATTTCGTCTTGTACCATTGAAACTAATAGTTTCCAGTCATAAAGTGAAAATACGGTTTCAAATTGCAGTTGAGTGATGCCAGCTTCTAAACGCTTATTAGTAAGTGCTTCAGTTGAACACCAATCTTGGAATTGTTGCACTACTGATTTACCGCCTGCTTCTGGTTCGAGAAAAAATGTCCCAGCATGCATTTTTAAAATGCTCTCATCTCTTTGATAAATTGACATTAAAAAAGTCGAAAGTATTAGTGAGTTGATATGTCTCAACACTAGAGGTTTACTATTTAGTGAAACCAGAGGCACGTTAATTGGGGTTTCGAAAGGCCACTTAGGGTGTGAGAATACGCGCTCGCCATGAGGAGTAGATTTGCAAAACGTCAATGCCATAGCTGTAGACTCTTGCCTTCGACCAGCACGACCCGCTCGTTGTAGATAGTTAGCTGGACCTGGAGGAACATTATTCATAACAACCATTGAAAGAGAGCCAATATCAACGCCCATCTCCATTGTTGTCGAACAACTTAAAATCTGTAAATTCCCTGACTTGAATGCATTTTCTAATCCAGCTAAACGCTGACTTTCTTGTTGTGCTGAATGCTCTGCCGCACGTATTAAATTAACCCCCTCGATAATGCGGTCATTTAAATCACTCCAGTAACCCTGCTCCCTACCTTGTTGAATAAACTCTTCTGAAGTTAAATCCTCTATTTTTGCACAGTAGTCAAATCGTTCATCTTCATTTGGTAAATAAGGAGATATACCTTTCAAAGTGGTATCTAAAATACGACTTGTATAAGGGCACAACCACCCACTAGTCATCAACTGCGGTGCAGCTACCTTTTCAAAATTTAAACGATAGCCTCTATCGTTATTATCTTTAATTAAAATATGTTGCTCGAGTAACTTTTTCCAAGCGTCGCCTAGCACATCATTAAATAATAAACAGTTTTCTTTCGGATTTAGCCCTGTTGCTTTTGCCAACATTCGTACAAGTCGATGCATACTTCCTGTAGGCTTTGCCGTTGGCCATTTACGTAGAGCTTTCTTTTCTATTTCATCTCTTGGCGCGTCTTCAGAACTAATTAAACTACGAGGCATAATTCGTGCCCCCATCCAGTTCAAGTAGTACTTGGGTATATCAACAAAAGTATTCTCACGAATCCAAAAATCTATGCATATTTTTAAAAAGTCTTTCCAATCATCTAAGTTATTTAACCCTATGCTTCGCCATGATTGAGGCTCTTCGTTAATAGCATTAATTGCAGGATATGTTAATGCGACAAGCCCCATTGTTTCTAAACTGTTTTGTGTCTTTGGCCTACGAGCAAACTCTCGATATAAAAATAGTCTTGCCAAATTTTTAGGATCTGAAAGCTGAGGTGCTTTGCGTTCATACTCACCCGTTTGTAGTTGATCTTTTTGTTCGTCAGTTAGTTCGTCTTCTATTGCCCCAGAAAGTAACTGTACCTCATCCGTATTTGATAGTTGTTCAACTAAATCAAACCAAGATACTGAAGCTGTATTTTTAAGAGCATCTCGATATTTAGGTACCGCATTCATTATCTCGTTGTCTGTCTTTCCCATACTTTTTAGTGCTTCGATGATCCCTTTTGTATCTTCGTCCAACTCATTTTGTTCACTAATAGTAGCCAAGCGATGATAAACATAACTACGAACAAAATTACGCTCTGAGTCAAGTTGCATCTTTGCAGAAAAACGAGCTGTACCTTGTCGGCTATCAGTAAAAGTTATCATTCGTTTACCACGGAGATCTTTTACATCGTCACTTTTCCCTGGCGCATGTTCTAACATAGTAGGTACAACAGTCCCCATTAAAAATGGTGCACCAAGTATTGCTCGTTTAAAGTTAGTACCGGTTTGTTTTTCAACTTTCTCACAGCAAGCACAGCGTAAACCATCATGGTCATCATTAGTAATAACGCTGATCGCATGGCTTTCTTCTTCATAAGAGTGAGACAGTGCCATAGTTTTGAAGTTTAAGTATCTAATTCCTTTTTCTGATTTTAAAGGTGAAAAAACTTGAGCATGTTTGGTCAACTCTACTTCATCTTCTACCCCTTCTTGCTCTGAATCATCTGGCTGCTGTTCTACTTCATCAGCATAATCGTCAAGTAACTCACCAATCCTTACACTTAATTGCCTCTTGCCTCCCGATACAACTAACTCTTCAGCATTTAAAGAGCTTGTTCCACATCCTGAACAATGGGCTAACTCAAATACTGGGGCACCACAATCACAATGCCGCTTCTCTTCGAGGTAAACTTTGCCAAATTCCCAACCACTTTCTAACAAAGTACCTTCTTTTTTAGAGCAGTTAATATCAATACAACTCCAAATTCCTTTTTGTGCTCTATGAAAAAAGTGCGCTCTGACTGGTAAAAATGCTTGGGGATCACTAGATTGATTTGAATATGCTTTCGCCATTAAATCAATCAGAAGAAGTGACTTCTTCTTTTGGTTAGTCGTTATCTTATTATTCAATGGCCAAAGAACCTTAGCTATATCATCTAAACTCATAGGCATCTTGGTTAATTTTTCTCTTAAACTTTTAGCAACTGGTGAGCTAGATAAATAAGCGAATAACTCATTACTTGATAATGTAGCCGCATAACCAATATCGAGTTTATCATTGGAATCATTCTCTTTTATCGATGGTATTAAGCGATCGCCATTTACTACATGGACTTGTGATGTCTCAATACCTGCTAACTTCGCTAAATAAGCCTTCAGTTGTTTATTTGTTTTTTCTTGATTATTTTTATCACCTATTGTGGCTGAAGTTGCTACAAAGCGAACATTTTTTGGGTTTACTTTAAAGGCGTGCATCACACGGGTTAATAATAAAGAAATTTCTGCGGCTTGAGACCCTACATAAGTATGAGCTTCATCTAACACAATCCATTTGAGCTGACCTTCAGATTGCTGAATTATTGGTTGGTCTTCCTGCCTGACCAGCATGTATTCAAGCATTGTTGCGTTAGTTAATAGTATTGGCGGGGGCGTATCTCTAATAGTTTTTCTATATCTAACCCTTTCAGGCGTGTCTGCTTGTTCTTTTCTTAATATATCTTGTTTGGGAGGTTTATTATCAGTATCGCCATTATAGAGGCTATATTTTATCTTACCTTCAAAGCCTCTTGTCCAAGCACTTAATCGCTCTCGTTGAGAATTAATCAATGCGTTTAATGGATATAGAAAAAGTGCTTGCACCCCTACTAAATCGTCTTTAGATGCTTCAGCTTGCTTTGCTAAATCATTTAACAATGGGACGAGGAAACATTCTGTTTTACCAGACCCCGTGCCACTAGTCACAACAACTGACTTAACATCATCACCTTTTAAATGCTTCCATGCTTCTAATTGATGCTGATAAGGAGGTCTAGCTTCTGGCCATGAATAATCTTCCTTAATATCATTACAATATCGATGAGACAAATCATCATTATAGTCTTCTTCGTCAACAGGTTTTGGCAAAGGAGGAGTTGTTAAGTTATTAAATAAAGTGGTGGATAATTCTTTATTCTGTACCAAACTCAGCAGAGAAGATTTTGAAGGGTTCCAACCAAACATTGCTTCGAAGATAGGATCAGCTAAAAGACTATTCTCTTCACCAAATCTTGCAGATAACTCTTGGTGAATGTAGTTACGTAGGGATGGATTTCGTAACCTCATTCGGCTTAATATTGCTTGAGAACTCCGCTCACAAATGTCTTCATATAATTTTGTAAATGAAATGTTTTTAGTCATGAGCATTGTCCTTGGAAATTAAAAAACTAGCTTGAAGAGCTAAACTGTAAGAGCTGTGAATCCACTCTCTATCATCAGAAAGTAATCTTGATATAGCGACTTGTAAGAAGCGAGAAAATGGTTTGTAATTTACAGGAAAATCATCTACTGAGTCTAAATGCCCTGCAGCCCAGTAAGCCGTAAGTACAGGTAATTCAAGCATAAAGAATTGGCTTTTATAAATATGCTCTGAAATGTTCCGATTTATAAGTAAACAATGAAGCTTTTGAGGTAATACTGCTCTCATCAAATTAGGTTTTAATTCGTGTCTAAACTCTTCGTCTTTTCTAGCTGATTGAAGTCTGCAGATAAACTTGCCACTCTGGCGATCAAACAATTCTTTTTTTCCTTTGTGAAATAAATCAAATTGGTTTAACTTCCAATCGTCATTATGGCTATTTATCCACTCACAAGTTTTACCTATTTTCTTGTATCTAAGAATATCTGCAATTGTCGCGAAACCATCCCCTCTAGAAGAGAGCTTTTCTAAAAAGTCTTCAATATGCATGACCTTTAGTTGCATTATCATTTCTGCATTTAAGCTAAAATTAGATACTTCACGATCGATTCTAGCGATAAGACTATCCATAGCAAAAAGCCAATGTTCTAAAGTTAAACATAACCAGCTAAAAGGAAGTTGGTTTTGTAGCTTCCAAACAGATTCAAACCACTCTTGATCTGACTTTCTAAACAAGAGTAATGCGAAGGATTGAGGGTAATCTAGCATATGTGTAAATATGTTAAATGTATTTGCTCGAACCAAATCCAAAGCATTTACAAATAGCTCTACCTCACTCCAAGCTTTGTAATTTGGATCTTTTACCATTAACTGTAATACATCATGAAACCATCTAACGTTATTACTTTTTACTGCACAAGTTAAGGTTCCATCAAAACTTACATTTTCACCAAAAATTGTCACCACTGTGGGTTGAACTTTATGTTCAGGGTCTGCAAAAACAAGCCAAGGGCCCGTCTGTAAGTCATTGGGAACAACAAAAGCCTTTCTGTTCAGCTCGTCATAGTCAACATCCATGACAACTTCACTTTCAGTAAGTTTCCACATAGGACGCAGCTTTAATTTGACAGATTCTGGATGTTTATGAGCATCAATATTACTAATGAAAAACTTTTCTTTAACTCTTCTTTCATTATTAATAGGTATAGCTAGATGCCTGTCAGGGTAAACTTTGCCTAAATCAGAACGATAATCCAAAAATTTATTTTCTACTCTAAAACTAATGTAATCCCATGTATTGTCTGATTGAGTATATAAGATGTTGGCTAATTTAATTAAAACCTGACAATCGATTAGCATTTCAGAAGATATTTCTTCATTTTCAAAGCGTAAATGCTCGTTTAAAGAAACCTTAACTTCATCACGCTGCTCTCTTTTATTTTCTTTAATCAGAACAGCATTAATTTTAAATCCCCATATCGCTTTTTCGTTATCACAAACTACTTTTAACGAGCACCGATATAAATCATCAATACAAATTCGTTGATATTTTGTTATTGGCCGACCTGTATGTGAAATTAGGCAGAGTCCATTTTGCCCTGTGGGGATTTCGAATGATAATGAGCCGGCATATGGCCAACGAAGATCAGCGCTGACAGAAGCAGAAATACTATTAGGTAATTGAATGTTTAGTCTTTGCCCAAAAATAGCCGGTTCAACACTCTTAAGCCAACGTTCCTGAGAGTGACATAAAGCAACACCATCATTTTTAAAATTTATAACGTTAACTTCGAGCCTTCCTGCACCATTTAAATTATGGGTAAAATTAGAGCTTTGAGGAATTACATTAAGATTTGACTGCCAAGCAACATCACCACCCTTAACCCATAAAATATTACCTCGACCAAATACATTATCAGCATGCCAAGCACATACTTTGTCACTTTCTTTACTTTTCCAGAAAATTTCCTCTGCTGAAATCTCACTCGTACTACCATCTATATTTGAAACAAGTGTTGGTAATCCTTTATACACTTTCTCATCAACAGCTAATGGCTCTAGGGCCCCCACTATCTGACAAGTAACAGTATTAGTGCTAACGCAATCAGTAATAACCTTAAATGAACCGTGTATGGTTGATATTTTGGCAATTCCATATATCTCATAAACAGCCCGCGCCTCGCCAGGTATTTTAGCAATATACTCAACCGTCGATAACAAATTCGCAGGAAGAGGTTCTACTGAAGAAACTATATATACTTTCTCACTCTGGCTTTTTACAGAGCCCTCACCTATGAACATCAAGCCTTTGGAAGCTGGAGCAAAAACCCAAGGCATTACATCTGATAATGCTTCGCCACGGAAATAAATATTTGAAGTTAGTTTTTTATCTTCACTCCATAACTCAAAACTAAGTTCACTTCGTGCTGATTCCCCAAAGTAACTAATCGCCTTACGAGATACTTGCCAACGTTCGGCTCCATCTGCTTTTAAATTAAAAGAAGCTGATAATTTTCTATCAAGCGCAGAACTTAAAGAATACATATCGAAAAAATTAGGGAGATTTACATTTCCTAATTGATCATTGAGATCATCAGGGTTAATTGTTGCGTTCAAATGTACGAGCGCTTCTACGTACCACCCTTCATGGCCTTCTCTTAAAAATCGCGTTATTCTTACAGGATGTTTTTCTCTTTTTACAATACTCGCTGCCCGTCTGAGCAATACTCGCATTAACTCAGTAGCTTCATTATCATTTAAAAGAAACTTTAAACCTTTCTTCCATTTTGGATTTTTAGCTTCTAGTTCCAAAACGGGGTCTTTAACTGCATAGAGGTGATATTCATCTCGTAACAAAATAAGATCTTCGACTAATGTTGAAGCTAATTCTGCAAGAGCATCCTGTTGCAAGCTTTTAGGTAATTTTGGCAAAAACTCTTTTGCTAATTCATATGATGATTTACTGAGGTGAAAGCGGCTATATTCCTCAATTATATAAATAAGGTACAGTCTTAAGTAAGTTTCGTTTTCTCCAGTTAAGATAGCTCGTGGAAAACCACCTTGACAGAACAAAGTCGCAAAATATTCATCTCTTGTCGTATCAAAAATAATTTGCTGCCAAGATTCTAAACCTCTCTTCACTGTAGCTCGTATTGAAGATTGATAATAAGGCTTGTAATCTTTAATACCCAAGCTATTAAAGAGTGGTTGCCATTTATCTCTACCTCCAGAATAATTCCTTTGTAACCATGTGGTTGAATAAAGAACAAACAATTTATCAAATATAACTGAAACGTTAAAAACGACGCTAGGTGACTTACCCCCTAACATTCCCTTTAGTTTGTACCTTAGAGAAGTCAGCTCTTCATCAGTTACTTTATACGCCCAAATCGGCTTACCTAATAATCTTCTACGTGGGGCAATACTAAGAAACTCACTCTCCCAGTGTTGTAATGCGCTAATGCCAGTTAACTTTTTAGAAGATATATTCGAAATACTCATAAAAAATCGCCTACTTTTATGAAGCGAAGGTGTTGATATACTTTTTTAGTATATAGACTTACGTCAAAATTATTTTGCACAGGGGATTCCCTCATCAATTGATGCATTAGCTGTATATAGAGCTAGGGGTAATAGAATGATTGGCTCGTTTGAAATTTTTATTATCCGAGCAGAGCTATAAATAGAGGGGTAACGCTGGGGTATTATCACTGCAATTCCTTTTTACTGCTTCCCGACCTTGGGATAGTTATATACTACTAGCGTTAATCTACCATTCATTTTACTCAAATCAAGTGGTTAAGTGATTATTTGGATAAATCACTTATATTAGCGACCAGTTAAGAGCAAAATTTGCTCTTAACTGGTTTTTGTTTATTACTCTAGAGCAGCTATCTCATCCAACATTGGCATTCCGCCATGCGAGAGGCCTTGCAGCTCACCACAAATTGACATCATTTGCGCTGTGATACCTGTAATTTGCCCTTCACGCTTTTTCCAGATCCTTTGCATTGCGTTTCTTTCTTTATCAAGTTCAACTTTCATTTGTTCTTGATGATCTACAACCGCTTTTAAACGATGAACAAATTGCGTGCTGCAAATATAATCATATATGGCTTCTACTTGTTCACTTTTGCCCGAACTCACCGTTTTTTGGCGCTGTGATTCTAATAGAACTATTCTAAGCGCCTCACTAAGGCCTTTTGCTAAAGCAGGTTTAACTAACCAAACTCCATCAACCATTAACATGGGCTCATTTGTATTAGCAGGAAAGACTGTTGTTACTAGCACTCCAATATCACCAGCGGCACTTTGTACATCTGTTTTAAGTTTGCTAACCCAAGCGTTTGACCAATTTTCAGCTCGCTTTGTCTCCCACACTATTTTTCCGCACACAGTACCTGAGCGCATGCAAACTGTTTGAATAACATCTGCGCCTTTAGCTCCTTTTTTTACGGGTTCAATAAAATCAAGCGGATATAACTGTGCTAGTGTAGTCTCAAGCTCAAGCTCTAAAACCTCCCCCTGTAGCTGTTGTGATCCTTGCTCTAGCTTGCGCTTAAGGTCGTTATTAGCTTTGGAAGCATCATCAATTTTTTTACGGTACTCAGCTTCTTTCAATTTGAACTCATTTGCAGCATCATCACGAAGTAACTGCTTTTGCTCTTCAACTTTACGTGCTAATTCAAGCTCAAAGTTTTTTTGTTTATCTTCAAGCTCTGTTTTGGCCTTTCTGAGTTTAAGTTCTTCATTTCTAAATTGCTCTAATTGCTCATCTTTAGATTTTATTGATGCCTCAAGGCTTTGCTTTTCTAGCTTCACCTTTTCAAGCACGCGCTGCTCTGCTTTAACTTTTTCAGACTCAATCTTTATTTTGAGTGCTTCTTCGCTTTGCTTGCTGTCTTCTAGCTGTTCATTTAATTGTGCTAGTTGCTGCTGAAATACTTTAGACGCTGATTTTTCCGCATCTTTAGTGGCTTGGGCTTTAAGGGTAGTTAATTGC
>NZ_JACJDN010000230.1:0-5798 GCF_014163565.1 Pseudoalteromonas sp. SR45-5
AATGCCAACATTGGTAACTCATCGGTTAGCTCATCTATTGAAGAAGAAGTAGAAAAAATGGTGTGGTCTACCCGCTGGGGCGCAGACACCGTGATGGACTTATCAACGGGACGTTACATTCACGAAACGCGCGAATGGGTTGTACGTAACTCGCCTGTACCTATTGGCACAGTACCGATTTATCAAGCGCTTGAAAAAGTAAATGGTGTGGCTGAGGATTTAACGTGGGAGATTTTCCGCGATACGCTTATTGAACAAGCCGAGCAGGGTGTTGATTACTTTACTATTCATGCGGGTGTACTGCTTCGCTACGTACCAATGACGGCTAAACGTGTAACCGGTATTGTGTCGCGCGGTGGCTCAATTATGGCTAAGTGGTGTTTAGCGCATCACAAAGAAAACTTTTTATACACGCACTTTGAAGACATTTGCGAAATTTTAAAACAATACGATGTGTGTTTTTCATTAGGTGATGGTCTTCGCCCAGGCTCGATTGCTGATGCCAACGATGAAGCGCAGTTTAGTGAGCTGCGCACATTAGGTGAACTGACTAAAATTGCGTGGAAACACGACGTACAAGTATTTATTGAAGGCCCAGGGCATGTGCCAATGCACATGATTAAAGCCAATATGGATGAGCAATTAAAGCATTGCGACGAAGCGCCATTTTACACTTTAGGCCCGTTAACGACCGATATTGCACCAGGGTACGATCATATCACCTCTGGTATTGGGGCGGCCCAAATAGCATGGTACGGCTGTGCAATGCTTTGTTATGTAACACCTAAAGAGCATTTAGGCCTGCCAAATAAAGAAGATGTAAAAGAAGGCTTAATTACCTACAAAATTGCAGCGCACGCCGCCGATTTAGCAAAGGGGCACCCAGGCGCGCAAGAGCGCGATAACGCGCTATCAAAAGCACGTTTTGAGTTTAGATGGCATGATCAATTTAATATTGGTTTAGATCCAGAGCGTGCTCGTGAGTATCACGACGAAACCCTTCCGCAAGAATCAGGCAAAGTGGCTCACTTTTGCTCTATGTGTGGCCCTAAATTTTGCTCTATGAAAATTAGCCAAGAAGTACGCGATTACGCTAAAGATTTAGAAACACGCGGTATTGATCCAAATGACGCTGGCGAGGCTATTGAAATAAAAATGATTGATGTAGAAGCCGAGATGAAAGCTAAATCTGCCCAGTTTAAGCAAACAGGCTCAGAAATTTACCACAAAGCGGTATAGGAATAAGTTAGATACAGATGTAGGTGAGGTTTTATACCTCGCTTCTTTAAACATTGAAGAAGTGCGAGTGAGTTCGCACCTACTAATAACTGCTTTTGGAGGTTTTATGTTTTATAACATTGCTGTGGTGGGTTTTGGTTTAGCAGGGCGCTTAGCTGCCCTTGAGCTAAGTAAGTTGCATCATGTAACGGTGTTTGAAGCAGACGATGAGCAAACCCCAAATAGCGCCGGTAAAGTGGCAGCAGCCATGCTGGCACCGCTGGCTGAGTCGGTATTGTGTGAGGCTGATTTAGCTTTAATGGGGCTTGATTCAATGAAGCGCTGGCCAGAAATAGTGAGTGAACTTGAGGGGGATGTGTTTTTTCAGCAGCAAGGTACATTGGTCGTTGCGCATCAGCAAGATAAGGGCGACCTACAAAGCTTTACTCAGAGAATAAAGCCCATAGCAGGGCACTGCGCTCAGGCATTAAATGCTCAGCAAATAGCGCAGTTAGAGCCAGAGCTTGCTAATCGGTTTAACCAAGGTCTATTTTTACCCTGCGAGGGGCAAATAGATAACCAAGCCTTTTATAAAGCAAGTTTTACCATGCTCAACAAGCGCAAAGTTAAGTGTGTGTTTAACCAGCGCGTAACCATTAAAAACGGCGAAATAAATAATCGGCCATTTGACTATATTATAGATTGTCGTGGGCTTGGTGCTAAAAGCGATAAACCGCTTAGAGGTGTGCGCGGTGAAGTAGCAAGATTATATGCACCTGAAGTAAATTTAACGCGACCTGTGCGTTTAATGCATCCGCGTTACCCAATTTATATAGCGCCTAAACCGAATCATGAATATGTAATTGGTGCGACCGAAATCGAATCGCAAGATAGCGGCGCCGCAACAGTGCGATCAACTCTTGAGTTACTTTCAGCGGCTTATACCGTACACAGCGGATTTGCCGAAGCACGGCTACTTAATATTCAAACCGGATTACGCCCTGCATTTAGCGATAACCGCCCAGAAGTATCACAAGTTGGTAATGTAATTAGCATTAACGGCTTATATCGTCATGGTTATATGCTGGCACCGGCATTAGTGGCGCAAGTAGTTTCACGAATAGAGTGAGAATAAAATGAACATTACAATTAATGGCGAGCTACTTAATGTTAATAGCAAAGCACTCGTTGAGGTACTTCAAAGTTTTGGTGCAGTTGCGCCTTTTGCTGTGGCTGTTAATGGCGAATTTATTCCACAAAGTTGGCACAGTAACTATGTACTTAATGAGGGCGACAGTGTTGAGTTGCTGTCACCCATTCAAGGCGGATAAAGCTCATGCAAGCTAAAGACTGTTTAACTATTTATGGTGAGCAAATAAAGAGTCGTTTATTAATCGGCTCTGCGCTTTATCCGTCGCCCGATATTATGACCCAATCGATAGTCGCCTCAGGGGCTGAAATTGTTACCGTGTCGCTTAGGCGCCAACAAAGTGCAGCAGCCGGTGATGACTTTTGGCGGTTAATAAAAAATACAGGCTTAAAAATACTGCCTAATACCGCCGGGTGCCACAGTGTTAAAGAAGCCATAACGCTTGCAAAAATGTGCCGAGAGGTATTTGCCACCGACTGGATTAAGCTGGAGCTGATTGGCGATGATTACAATTTACAGCCTGACCCTTTTGCGTTACTTGAAGCCACAAAAATATTAATTAATGATGGCTTTAAAGTATTGCCTTATTGCACCGATGACTTAGTACTTTGCCAGCGCTTAAATGAGCTAGGGTGTGAGGTGCTTATGCCGTGGGGGGCGCCAATAGGCACCGGTAAAGGCTTGTTAAATAGCTATAATTTAAAAACTATTCGAGAGCGTTTACCCGATACCACATTAATAGTAGATGCAGGTTTAGGTTTGCCATCGCATGCCTGCCAAGCACTCGAAATGGGGTATGATGCGGTATTATTAAATTCAGCCATTGCAGGGGCGGGCTGCCCAATTACTATGAGCCGCGCATTTAAAGCCGCAGTTGAAGCAGGGCGCTTTGCATATCAAGCAAAAGCAATGCCTGAAAAAGACGTTGCAGCCCCATCAACCCCAACAATGGGTATGCCATTTTGGCATCAGCAGTGAAGGAAAGAATATGAATAACGTAGTGTGGACAATTGCCGGATCTGACTCTGGCGGCGGTGCAGGTATTCAAGCAGATATAAAAGCAATGCAAAGTTTTGGTGTACATGGCTGCACGGCAATTACGGCGCTTACTGCACAAAATAGTTTAGGCGTAGAAGCTATTAATGCAGTGTCTACCGATATTATTGAATCGCAGTTACTTGCGCTTGAAAAAGACATGAAAGCCAAAGTAATAAAAATTGGCATGTTAGCCAATGTGCAGCAAATTCAGTTGATCAGCGAACATATAAGTCATTATAAAGCTAAGTGGCCTGTGCCTCCCGTTATTGTATATGACCCTGTCGCTATTGCCTCAAGCGGTGACTTACTAACAGAAGAGGACACGGTAAGTGCAATAAAAGAATGTTTACTGCCGCTGGTGGATGTAATAACCCCAAACACCCACGAAACACAGTTATTAACCGGTGTGTATTTAATTGGCCCGGCTGCAATAAAAGAAGCGGCTAATAAGCTATTAAGCTGGGGTGCAAAAGCCGTTGTTATTAAAGGCGGGCATTGGGATTACCCAAGTGGCTACTGCATTGATTATTGTATTGATAGTAATACACAAAATGGCGAAGAATATTGGTTAGGTAATCAAAAAATACAAACACCGCATAACCACGGCACCGGATGTAGCATGGCTTCGGTCATTGCTGCGTGTTTAGCTAAAGACTACCCATTAAAAGATGCCTTTATTTTAGCTAAAGCATATATAAACCAAGGGCTAAAACAGTCGGTACGCTATGGCGAAGGGATTGGACCGGTTGCTCATACATCGTTCCCCACTAATTTAGCTGACTACCCACAAGTGATTGAGCCGGGGAGTTGGCTGGGTGATGAATTAGATTTTGATGTGCCGCTTGATTTTAATATGGCTGCTGATTTTGCTCCATGTGAAAGTAAATCGCTTGGCTTATATGCAGTTGTAGATAGTACCGATTGGTTAGAAAAGTGCTTACAACAAGGTATTAAAACAGCGCAGTTACGCGTTAAAAATAAAACGCAAGACGAGCTTGATGAGCTCATTAAGCATGCTGTTGAGCTGGGCAAGCAATACAACGCACAGGTATTTATAAATGACTACTGGCAGTTAGCTATTAAGCACGGTGCATATGGCGTGCATTTAGGGCAAGAGGATTTAGACATTGCTAATTTAGCGGCAATTAAAGACGCTGGGTTAAGGCTTGGGCTTTCTACTCATGGTTTTTATGAAATGCTACGTGCGCATAATTATCTCCCTAGTTATATGGCATTTGGCGCTATTTACCCAACCACAACAAAAGATATGACAGGTCAAATACAAGGCCTTGAAAAGCTGATTAAGTTTGTACCACTTATGCAAAGCTACCCAACAGTAGCAATAGGCGGGATTGATTTAAGCCGTGCAAGCGAGGTTGCAGATACAGGTGTAGGCAGTGTTGCGGTAGTACGAGCCATAAGTGAAGCAGATGATTATACTGCTGCGATTAGCGCGCTGAAAAGTGTTATAAACCAGTCTAATGGATAAGCTCAGCGATAAAGATACTCTGCGTTATAGCCGCCATTTGTTGCTTGAAGAAGTTGGGCTTGAAGGGCAATTAGCACTTAAATCCTCAACGGTTGCAGTAGTGGGGGCTGGTGGTCTAGGTAGCCCAGCGCTTTTATATTTAGCCGCTGCAGGTATTGGAACGCTTATTTTAATTGACGATGATGAGGTGGAGCTTTCAAACTTACAACGCCAAGTGCTTTATAAAATAAATCACTTAGGACAAAGCAAGGTCGCCGCAGCGGGTAAAGTATTAGCGAGTCTTAATAATCAAATAAACATAGTAACGCATTGTCAAAAGCTAGATGAGAGTAATGCAGCTAACATGCTCAAAGGTGCTGACATCGTACTTGATTGCTCTGATAACTTTAGTACTCGCTATAGTGTAAACCGTTATTGTATTAGCAATAAAACACCGTTAATTTCGGGTGCTGCACTCGCAACCAAAGGGCAATTAATGGGCTTTGATTTTAGGCAAAGTGATAGCCCATGTTATGGCTGTGTTTTTCCACAGGGCGAAGCTACACCGGTTATCAATTGCAGTAACGCTGGGGTTATTAGCCCGTTACTTGGTGTAATAGGCTCTATGCAGGCGCAACTTACGCTCAACTTATTGCTGGGGCATGCAGAGGGAGGTGTGTTTATAACCTTTGATGCGCTCACTTTAAAACAACAGCACTTTAAAGTGATTAAAGATTCAGAGTGTAAAGAGTGTGGTAAATAAGTTTTTGAGGGGCTTGTGCCTTTTATTAAATGTAGCGTTAAAGAATTAAAAGCTGCGCTTTTCGCGTGAGCAAGCTTCACGCCTACAACATATCAAACTTTTGCACCAAGCTTGTTGACGCACAGCTTGCTGGCGTGACGAGCAAAGCTCGTAATT
Source organism: Pseudoalteromonas sp. SR45-5 (assembly GCF_014163565.1). Taxonomy (NCBI): domain Bacteria; kingdom Pseudomonadati; phylum Pseudomonadota; class Gammaproteobacteria; order Alteromonadales; family Pseudoalteromonadaceae; genus Pseudoalteromonas; species Pseudoalteromonas sp. SR45-5. The sequence goes on from NZ_JACJDN010000230.1 coordinate 5,794, forward strand.
TCTAT
>NZ_JACJDN010000231.1:0-5790 GCF_014163565.1 Pseudoalteromonas sp. SR45-5
CTAAAAGTGGCTCCGTCCCCAGTTAGACGCGTTATTAACGCAACTAACGCAAAAGCGCCTACTTTACTGTAGGCGCTTTTTTATTGGCATATGAAAAAGTAAGGCTTGTCCATGCACACTAACAACTGCAGGAGTTTTACCTATCAGCTCACCATCTGCTTCAATTAATAGCCCTTCAGTATTTATGGAAGCTGTATTTAAGCGACTATAGGTAAGGTTTTTTATATACTCATGACGCTTAAAAAATAACTTAATAAAGCTTATTACATTATAAAAAAGCCCACCCGATCGCATTTGATAACACTCAAGCTGGCCATCAATTAAATCCGCTTTTGGCGCTATTTTTAGCCCGCCACCAAAGTACTTATGATTAGCAAATACAGTAATTAAATTTTGATACTGCCGAGCATCGTCATTAAACGTACCTTGTAACTGCTGAGCTTGATAATAAAATAGCTCTTTAATGCTCGTCCAACTGTAATCAAAAGATGAAAAATTAGCTTTATCATTAATAGTTTTAATCACATGAGCATCAAATCCTACCCCTGCAATATTAATAAAATAGCGGCTATTAATTTTTCCTATATCAATGGCTGTCGGTGTATTAAATAATGCCTTTCGCCAATCATCTTCCTTGCAATTAAACCCTCTGGAGAAATCGTTACCTGTACCGCAAGGTAATAATGCTAACGAACAGCTGCTCCCTATTAGCGCATTAACCGCCAAGTTCAATGTACCATCGCCACCTAGTGCAACTACTTTGGGAAATTTACTCAGTAACAACCTTATTTGAGCGCAGTCATCGTCAAAGCTTCCCGTTGTAGTAAATATACAATAAGAAAAGCTGCGTTTTTTACAGATATTTTTAAGCCATGCCAATGATTTTTGGCTCTGTTTTTTGATACTTGGTTTAATAATTATAAGTAGTGACAAGCTTTTGTTTCCAGCAATGTATTTTAGAGTGAGATAACAAACGTTTAATTAAATTTTTTTAATCTGAATAAATAATCAAAAAACACTGTATAAAATGCATAAAAATAAATTAAAAAACCAAAAACCCCAACATCAAAGGGGTTAAAACCAACCGCCATATAAATAGCTATGCAAAAACAGTAATGCAACTTACTGAATCGCACATTAATAAAATCAATTCAGATTAGTTTAACTAATCCCTCAGGCTTAATTTTTATCGTTGTATTTTTAATCAAGCAACGTGCAAAATGCACGCGATTTCAACAGATACAACCGGAGCAAAATAATGAAACCAATTAATACATTAAATCAAACAGCAGCAGCGCAAGTAGCCGTTAAACCAACTAACCGTAAAGCAAGAATGTTAGCTAAACTTAACACGATTGGTAAAAGACTAGCACTTAGCGGTGCAGCTCAATATAAATAATCACCCAACCATGATTATTTTTCGGTGCAGCGAACACTCAACCACTAAATGAAGTCACTTATTTAGCTCCCATTGTTTGCTGCAACCTATTTATTTTATTAAAAATTGCCTTAATTTCCCCTTATTTACAAAAAAAACCTCATTTACGTATGTTTTTTAGGCAAACAGTCATTTTGCTATTTACACAGCGGTATCACCTAAGTATTATTCTGCGTCACGGAGAGATGGCAGAGTGGTCGAATGCACCGGTCTTGAAAACCGGCATGGGTTTATAGCCCATCTAGGGTTCAAATCCCTATCTCTCCACCATATTTTAATTGGTGGCTTTTTTTACTCCATCAATACAACCGGTTATGCGTTGGAGAGGTGTCCGAGTGGCCGAAGGAGCTCCCCTGCTAAGGGAGTATAGAGTTTGTAGCTCTATCGAGGGTTCGAATCCCTCCCTCTCCACCATACTTAATTTAAACCACTTAATTGTGGTTTTTTTGTGCCTAAAATTTAACACCGATACTAAATTGGGAGGGTGAGAACCCTCGACAAAATGTCTGGAACATTTTAGGCCGCTGCAAGCGTCGCGTAGCGATTGATTACATGGATGTAAGCAAGTCTATCCCTCCCTCTGGACCATACTTAATTTAAACCACTTAATTGTGGTTTTTTTGTGCCTAAAATTTATAAAAACTAAACAAATTGTACCTAGTAATAACTTAGGGCATTATTAACACAACTTTAGCCACTTTTAGGTTTAGCTATGATCCGGTTCATATTGCTATCATTTTTCGCGGCAGCACCATTTTTTACCTTGGCACAAAGTACAACAGTGTATAAGTGTGTAATTGAGGGCGTTCCTACTTTTAGCCAAACGCCTTGCGCTAAAGATGCACAAATTATTACTCTAAAAGATATAAATGTAATTGAAGCATATAAAAGCTCTACGCCCGGTAAAGGTATTACCGATACCTCTGTTGATGACTACTTAGAAGTTCAGCAAATAGAGCGTGAAATAAAGCGCCTTGAGCTATCTATTGAACAAAGCCAAAAAGAATACGCTGCTAAAAAACAACAAATAGATTACATGACTCAAGATAAGGCCAATCGTTTAGGCGCTTCGTCTATTGCTGATGCTATCGCAACTAAAACAAATTCATTAAAGCAAGCCTACGACGCATCAATTAATCAAACGCAGCAAAAAATAGAGTCATTAAAGCAAAGAAAGCAGCAGCTTAGCCAAAACCCTTAAGCGCTCGTTTTACTATAGAAATAAATTGCGCAACGTCTTCTTGAGTATTATAAATATGTGGCGATACTCGTATTCCAAATTTGCGAGCATCTACACTGACTTTCGCTTTATTAAGCTCTGTAAGTACATGGTCTTGTTGCTTGTTAAAAAACAAAATAACAGTCCCGCTGCATTTATCACCACTCATTGGTGATGCAACATATTCGCTTAGTTGCTCATGAATAAGCGTAAGCATCGCTAAGTTATGCACCCTTACCTTGTGAGCTGTTAACTCTGCAAAGTAGGCAATACTATTTGCGGCAATAATATAAGGCGCTACAGAAGGGGTGCCCCCCCAAAACTTAAGCGCACTGGCGTTATATTCAAAGTGGTTAATATCGAACTCAAATGGATTTTGATGCGAAAACCAACCCACATCTTTAGGCTCACAATACTCTATTTGATTTTTGTTAACCCATAAATAAGCTGCACCTGGGCCACCACATAACCATTTAGCGCTCGATCCAATCATAAAGTCCGCATCGAGCACGCTTAAATCAAGCGGTATAACCCCCGCTGACTGAGCAACATCAACTATTGATAAACTATTGGTTAATTTACTTATAGCTACAATATCGTACACAGGCGCCTGTACACCTGTATTTGAATATACATGACTTATAAAAACTAAATCGATATCACAAGTTATATAACGCTGCCAAACACCCATATCAGTTAGGTTTTCATGCTCAGGTATAAATATGATTTGAGCACACGTTGGCAACGCTTTTTGCATTGCAAAACCCATACTCGGAAAATCACTTTGCGCCATAAGCACTTTACAATTTTTTTGCTGTAGCCGTGGATGCGACATAAGCAATTTTGTTAAGCCGCTTGATAAATTAACTTGAGGACAAAACTGCGAACTAGGCGCATTAAATAACTTACCAAGCGCGGTAGTAAATTGCTCAACTGCGGGCAGCCATTGTTGCCAAGGTTCTTTATTTGAGCTCTCCCACGGTAAAAAGTAGTGCTGTGCTAAATATTGCTGCGTATTTTTAAGAGGACGCCCTACCGAGTGGTTTAGTAAATAACAGCCATCAGCCATACAAAAATCATTTTTAAGCATGCTATTTAACCCATTCTTTAAGTGTATTTAGATCGTCAAAACGTGTTTTTATATCGTCGCGTTTGGCACTGGCTCGTCTATCTCTTAATTTTTCGAGCGAATCAAGTAATACATGAAGCGGCGGACCACTTGCTGTTACCTTGCTCATATGCTGCTGTTGCATATTTTTTGAAGGCTGAGCAATAAATTTTTCAACCAATTGATTATGATGACCGACTGCGGTGTCGCCATGTAATTTACACACTTGAATAAATAACGTTGCGTGGCTTTTAAACCAATCTGTATTTTTATATGGCTCTGCTTGTAAAAAGTCATCCATAAAGCTTTGCATACGCATGGCTTCTCGCAGGATTTGTTGATCCTCTGGCATCATATATAAAAACTTATCCACCAGCATTTGCGAGTAACTAGGCTCGTTTGCACTACACAGCCCTAACAGCATATCAATCACGTTAATACCTGCAAAGTCACCAGCATTTGCCCCTCTGTAAACCTCTTTACCTACACGGTACGGTTTATAATAAGGGCGAACGCAGTTAAAAAAGCGATCTGTATCGAGCTCAGAATAAAGTGCATTGTTTGACTCAATTACATCTATAAGCGCTTGTTTAGCTACTTTTAATAACTCACCACACAAGGGATGTGAAATACCTAGCGGCAATATTTTTAATAAAGCATCACTTGCCCGTTTGTAGGCCAAAATACCTTGGGTGTTGTAATCAAGAAACAGCTTTTCATCAGGTAAATTGGTAAATCGTTTATAAATACCGTTAAGTGCTTTGTTATGAGTAGTTAAGTGGGCGGTAGCAAAACGAGGGGTTACGCCAATAGATGCGCCTATATGCATAGCAAGCGCTGAGGCTTCTATTAGCGGTGAAGTGGTTTCTCTGCTTGGCTCAGTAATTTCATGGCGCCTACACGCTGCCATAAATAATCCTACGTTACCGAGTAAGTCAAAAGCGCTATCAAAGCCTTGATCTGTGTTTCCCTCGGCTAATAAATTGCTAATTAATACGTTGCCTTCTTTTTCTAATTGTTGCTTTAAGGCCTCGCCTACCCCTTCTACATTTGCTTTATCGGTTTGCTGCCAATAAAGCTGCTCTAATTCACTATTTAAAGTGACAAACTCAGTTCGTATCCAGTGATCGAAAATAGCGGTATGTGTGTTCATTGTTGTGCTCTATTATTTTTATAGTTAAATGCTAACAGAGTTCAATGAGGGTAAAACGCCAAAAAAATTAGTAAAAACTGCAATACTTAGCAATAATCACTACAAATATAAAAATAATTAATAAAAGCCGACAACTATGTTAGATAAAAAAGATCAGCAATTACTCATTGCACTGCAAAGCCAAGCTCGTATGTCGGTTTCAGATTTGGCCAGCAGTATTAACCTATCGGATACGCCTTGTTTAAGGCGTATAAAAAAGTTAGAGCAAGAAAACATTATTACCGGCTACCACGCCGCCATAAATCCTAAAGCACTTAACCTTAATGTGTTGGTATATGCGTTTGTACGATTAAGCCAAAACTCGGTAAGTGCTGCAGAGCAATTTGAGCAACATGTAGAAAAGTTACCACATGTATTAGAGTGTTGTGTAATATCAGGAAGCTATGATTATTTATTAAAAATCATTGCACATGATCTTGAGAGCTACGAAACGTTTGTGAAACATCAACTAGGTGGCTTAAGTTGTATCGCAAATATAGAATCAACAGTTGTGTTAAAGCAGTCATTTAGCAAAAAACAGTTACCTTTATAAAAATAACCAAAATAACTTACTGTTAGCTATACTGATATTTCAAAACGACAATAATAATTGCTTGGACCTTATGTGAAAAATTTTAACTCTAAAAATCATTCCATTATTTTTTACATCATGTTTGCCTTGGCATATTTTTTAGTCGGCATAGCACTCACTAAACTTGCTTTTAACTCGCAAATAATTCCAATTTGGTTACCTGCCGGCATAGCTTTAGTTGGCTGTTATATTTGGTGGTGGCGCTTTATCCCGCCTCTATTTGTAGCTGCAATTGCATTTA
>NZ_JACJDN010000232.1:0-5783 GCF_014163565.1 Pseudoalteromonas sp. SR45-5
CCTACAGTCGTAGCTTAATTACTAAGCTGCGACGCTATAAACTGACTAGGCTCGCGCTTCCACTTATTTAAGTTAGCACTAAACGCCCAAATATCTCTATCTAACACGCTGGCAGGCAATAATAAATCGTAACCTGTTAGCTGCTGAAGGTGCTTAGTTCTATTAGCAAACATGGCTATAAGCCCAGTATAGCTTATCCCTTTATGGGATGTGTAATGTGTATCTTCTATTAACCATTCTGATGGGCAATTGCCATTTTTGCAATGTTTTTGAACAACTTGCATAAATAAATTACGCTGCTCTATTAATAATTTCCCTGCAATTCTAGGCGCTATGCTTGATAAAAAGTCGTCTATATCATTTACCTTAACGCCAACCGCATTTAATTCTAAATAGTCAAAGCCATCTTCTACTTTAGGTATTCCACTGTGATGAAAGTTACTATGAGGCATACACCAAGCTCCGTACTTGTGGCAATAAACGAGCTCAGATTCGCTCAATATAAGGCTATGGTATGGTTCTTGAGATTTTAAAAATCCAATAAAAATAGCCACAAGGCACAAGCTCACTAAAAATATTTCAAGTATGCTAATCTCACCCGGCCTCAGTAAATTAAATAACATAATAAAGACTAAGCCTATAGCACCTACAACAATCGCCTCAATTGCGTTTCGCGCGCCCTGTGCCCGAAACTTAATGACATTGTCAGATTTATCCATATCGATAAAACACCATATAAAAAACAAACATAATAATGCCCCAAATTATGACCTTTCTTGTTGTTATACATAAGTTACAGCTAGTTTTAAATTTCATACATTACCGCTTTTTCCTCAACAAAATAGGAACAATGAATAAATCTTATTTACTTTTACGCTTAACGCACAAATTTATGAGATACATAACCGTCTTTTCACGGTCTTATTTCGTACAATACTTACAATTCATTTTCAGGTATGAAATCAATGTACTCAAGACAATCAGGTAAAGCACTTTTTCCATTTATTATTACGTTACTTCTAATATTTAGCGTTTATTTATATTTACCCGCTAGCCACGGCGAACAAGCCGATTCATCACAAATGTCTACCCAAGTAACGGCTCATACTGTTACCTCTGAGGAAAACGCAGTGATGATAGAGGCCATCGGTAGTGCACGTGCAAACCAAGCTATTTATATAAAAAGTGCGCAAAACGATTATGTCACAGATATATATTTTAAAGATGGCGACTTAGTCAGTAAAGGACAAAAATTAGTACAGTTACAAAGCCAACAAGAGCAACTTGCAGTTAAAGAACTCGGTATTAACTTACGTGAGGAAAAACGCCAGTTAGATCGCCTTACCGAACTTTCACGCTCGCAATCAACGGCAAAGTCATTACTTGAAGAGCAATTATCTCGTGTTGATGCCACTGAAGCTCAACTAGAAAGCGCTAAAACAAAGTTAAATGAAATGACTATTACCGCGCCATTTTCAGGCCTGTTAGGTAAGCGTGAAATATCAGTTGGCGCCTACGTAAGCAACACAACAATAATCACCACACTTGATGATATTAGTATTATTAAAGTTGACTTCAAAGTACCTGAAAAATATTTAGCACAATTAAACATAGGTATGAAAGTACTTACCCAAAACGATGCCTACCCAGGGCAGACATTTAACGGCAAGGTAACGCATATTAGCTCGCGTATTGATTCGGTAACACGCAGTGTTGAAGTAACTGCAAGTTTTGCTAATAAATCAGGATTACTTCGCCCTGGTATGTTACTAAATACAGCACTTGAGCTAAGCAGTAACCAAGCTTTAATGGTGCCAGAAAAAGCGGTTATCCCTTTACAAGACAAACACTTTGTTTTTCAAATTCAAGACGGAGTAGCCAATAAGGTTGAAGTGCATGTTGCTGGCAGAAATAATGGCTGGGTTGCTATCGATGAAGGTTTAAATGATGGCGAGCAAATTGTTACTGAAGGGCTAATAAAAATTCGCTCTGGTAGTAAAGTAAGCGTAAAGGGGTAATACGTGAAAATTACTGATACTAGCGTTAAACGCCCCGTTTTTGCCATAGTAATTAATTTACTGCTTCTTACTTTTGGTCTGGTTGCATTTACTATGCTGCCACTTCGTGAGTACCCTGATATTGAAACACCAATAGTAAATATCAGCACTGAATACACAGGTGCTTCTGCCGAAATTATAGAAACAAAAATAACGCAAATAATAGAAAATCGAATTTCCGGTATTGAAGGCATTAAAAGTATAAACTCATCTAGTCGTAATGGGCGTTCAAACATTACCATTGAGTTTGATATTAACCGCGATATAGATGCCGCATCTAACGATGTACGCGAACGTGTAGCACGTGCACTTGATAGTTTACCCGATCAGGTACGCCCACCAGAAGTGTCTAAGTCAAATAGTGATGAAAGCCCAATCGCATGGTTTGTATTAAACAGCGAAACAATGGACTCGTTACAGCTCTCTGATTACGCACAGCGCTTTATCGTTGACCGTTTAGCCGTTGTAGATGGTGTATCTAACGTGCGTATTGGTGGTGAGCGCCAATACGCCATGAAAATTTGGCTAAACCGCCAAGCAATGGCTGCACGTGGCATTACCTCGAGCGATATTGAAAATACACTGCGTACAGAAAACGTTGAATTACCTGCCGGCGAAATAGAATCAATAGATCGCGACTTTACCGTGCGTACCGCACGTAGTTATAAAGATCAGCGCGATTTTAAAAACCTTGTTATTAAACGTGGTGAAGAAGGTTATTTAGTGCGTTTAGGTGAAGTTGCCGACGTAAAATTAGAAGCTGCCGATGACGAAAGCTTATTTCGTGGTAACGGGCGCAACATGATTGGCCTAGGAATTGTAAAACAAGCTAAAGCAAACACGCTTACCGTAGTAGATAACGCACGCAGTGAACTTGAAAAAATCAAACGTAACCTACCTGAAGGCACCACAATTCAAGACAGCTACGATTCGTCTGTATTTATTAAAGAATCAATTAGTGAAGTTTACAGCACACTTGCCATCTCTATGGGTTTAGTCGTACTCGTTATATTTTTGTTTTTAGGCAATATACGAGCAACGCTTATTCCTGCGGTTACCGTACCGGTCGCACTTGTTGGTAGCTTTATGTTTTTATTAGCAATGGGCTACTCAATCAACTTACTAACTTTACTTGCATTAGTACTGGCTATTGGTTTAGTAGTAGATGATGCCATTGTAATGCTTGAAAACATTCACCGTCGTATTGAACTGGGTGAGCCGCCATTACTAGCTGCATATAGAGGTGCGCGTGAAGTTGGTTTTGCCATTGTCGCAACCACGCTTGTACTAATATCGGTGTTTGTGCCATTGGTGTTTATGGATGGCCGTATAGGGGCATTATTTACTGAGTTTGCAATGGCGGTAAGTGCTGCCGTATTTTTCTCAAGTGTTACAGCGCTGACTCTCGCACCAGCCTTGTGTTCTAAAGTACTTAAAGTATCAGACAAACCAAATAAATTTAGCCAATGGATGGACCGCCAGTTTACTAAAATTGAAGTAAGTTACCGTAATTCACTCTCCACCAACATAACCCGTAAATGGGGTTTAATGGTGAGCCTATTATTAGCGGGCTTTGTTAGTTACTCGTTGTTTTTACAAGTCCCCTCTGAGCTAACGCCAAAAGAAGACCGTGGCACGTTCTTTATTATGATGAGCGGCCCTGAGGGCGCAAGTTATGAAAATAATGCCGCTAATATGGCTAAAATTGAAGAACGCTTAATGCCTTACTCGCAAGCAGGTGAGCTAAGTCGCGTACTTGTTCGAGTACCTGGCTGGGGTGGCAGCGGCGGTGTTGCTATTGTTGGTATGGCCGATTGGGATAAACGCAAACGCTCAACATGGGAAGTAATGGACGAAATAAGCGGTAAAATGCAAGAAGTTACCGATGTTCGTGCATTTGCCATTATGCGCCGTGGTATTGGCGGTGGTGGTTCATCTCGCCCTATTGAGTTTGTATTGCAAGGTAATGATTATGCACAACTTGCCGATTGGCGTGACCGTATAATTAAGCGTGCTGAACAAAACCCAGGTTTAGTAAGAATCGATCATGATTATAAAGAAACCTTCCCGCAGTTTTTAGTCAGCATAGATAAAAACAAGGCCGCTGATTTAGGCGTTTCTGTATCTGATGTAGGCCGTACACTTGAAACAATGCTTGGCCAGCGCCGTGTTACAACCTTTATTGACCGTGGTGAAGAATACGATGTAATTTTAAAAGGGACTAAAGAAGACTTTACTAACCCTACTGACATTTCAAATATATATCTTAAATCACGAAGCGGTGAACTAGTCCCACTTGATAGCCTTATCAGCTTAAAAGAAGAAGCAACCGCATCGCGCTTAAACCGATACAACCGTATGCGCGCAATTACATTAAGCGCCAACTTAGCCGACGGTTATACGCTTGAGCAAGCGCTTAACTTTTTAAACGAAGTAGCCGCGCAAGAAAACGATATAGATGGCGCCGTAGATTACAAAGGCGAGTCGCAGCTTTATTACGAAGGCGCATCAGCGATGACCTACGTATTTATACTTGCACTCACTGTTACCTTTTTAGTACTGGCAGCACAGTTTGAAAGCTTTATGCATCCGTTCGTCATCATGCTTACCGTACCACTTGGTTTAATGGGCGCTATGTTCGGACTTTGGGCTACAGGACTTACCTTAAATATTTACAGCCAAATAGGTATTGTCATGCTCATAGGGCTAAGTGCTAAAAACGGTATTTTGATTGTAGAATTTACTAACCAACTACGCGATAAAGGCGTTGAATTTAGTGAAGCTATTTTGCAAGCAGCAACTCAGCGTTTGCGCCCTATTATTATGACCTCGCTGACTACGGTTATGAGTTCGGTACCTTTAGTACTTGCTTCAGGTCCGGGCGCTGAAAGCCGTATGGTGATAGGTGTAGTCGTGTTTACTGGGGTTATTGTATCGACCCTACTAACTCTTTTTGTTGTACCTGCTGCATATTATGCACTTGCACGTAACACTCAATCACCTGAATTTTTACAGCAAAAATTAGACAAACAAGCCGCTGAAAAACCTTTCGAAGAGATCTAGCCTCTTAATTGCGCCGTAACCTTGTTGTTGCGGCGCATACAATTTATGCTCGCCTTTAAACCCCATATACATTTTAGGAATACTTATGAGCTCAACAACGCAAGTAGCAACATTTGGTGGCGGCTGTTTTTGGTGTATAGATGCTGCATTTAGACGTGTAAATGGCGTACTAACCGTAAGCTCTGGCTACACCGGCGGTGAAACAAATAACCCAACATATGATTCTGTATGCTCAGGCACAACCGGTCACGCTGAGGTTGTTAAAATTGAATTTGACGCGACTGTAGTTAGCTTTGAAACACTCTTAGCAATGTTTTTCACACTGCATGATGCAACACAATTGAATCGCCAAGGTAACGATATAGGCACACAATATAGAAGTGTGGTTTACTATCACGATGAAGCTCAACTTAAGCAAACCAACGAAATGATAACTCAACTGCAAAGCCATGTCGCTGAGCCAATTGTGACAGAAGTCAGCCCTGCCACTACGTATTATCCAGCAGAGCATTATCATCAAGATTACTATAACGAAAACCCACAGCAGGGTTACTGTAGTATTTTAATAGCACCTAAGTTACACAAGTTTGAAACCGTATTTAAAGAGTTCTTAGCTGACTAGCTAATTTTAGTAGTTAAACTTAGCTACACATTAAAAAGCCC
>NZ_JACJDN010000233.1:0-5779 GCF_014163565.1 Pseudoalteromonas sp. SR45-5
CCAACCTTTTGCAAACTTACGTGTGCGAGGGTCATCCATAGCTTTAGTAATTGCAGCATATGCTTGCTTATACTTACCTTGGTAGTAATACGCTTCAGCTAAATCTGAATAAATTGTGCCTTTTTTGTCAGAGCCAAGCTCTAATGCTTTGTTCAAGCGAACAATAGCAGCACTGAATTTTTCAGATTGTAAAAGTAATGAACCTGCTTTGCGGTAAAGCTCAGCGTCGTCATCAAATTTAGCAGCATCTTCGTAGTACTTAGCAGCTTTTTCTAAATCTTTAGAACGATGGTAATTACTCGCAATCGCGCTAACATTCTGCTTTGTACGTTCTACTTTTTCACTCTTAATGGCCTTTTCTAGCGTTACAGCTGCTTTATAAGGGATCTCATTTAGAGAGTAAAAGTTAGATAAGACTTTATACTCAACTTCATTTTCAAAGTAACCATTCTTGTATGCAACTTCCATAGTTGCTAAACCTTTAGAATAATCTTCAGTTTGTAGGTAATACTTACCTAAGCTAACCCAAGCTTTTTTATCATCAGGCCATACACGAACAATTTCTTCGCCAATTTTAACCATGTTTGCATAATCTTTAAGCTCAAAGTATGCGCCAAGTTTTAATTGGTAAGGGCCTTTGTTAGGCTCTTTTTGAAGTTTTATTGCCTTATCTGCTGGTTCAAAAACATCACGGTATTGCTCTAACTGATAGTTAGCTTGAGCAATACGTGTATAAACCGTAGGGTCCTCTTCACCGGTAAAGTCCATCCAAGCTACATATGCTTTTTTAGCTTCTTGGAACTTTTCTGTACCAGCGTATAAGTCACCTAACAACTTAAGAGTTTGTTCTTGATCAGCAAAGTTTAAAACATCAGGTGCAACGGCTTGCTTAGAGTACTTGATCGCTTCGTCATACTTTTCTTTTTGAGCGTACATGCTACCTAAGTAACGATTTACGGTCGCTTTATCAAAGTCATTCGAAGGCTCGATTTCTCTAAGCAAAACAATTGCTTCATCAACTTTTTCTTCGTTGTACAAATCAAATGCTTTAATTACTTTTTTACCAGTACGCTCGCCCATGATTTTAGTTTTTGCTTTTTTACGCTCTTCAATCTTTGCGTAATCCGGCGCTGCTAAAACAGATGCACTTAAAGTAGCACCCGACACAGACATAAGAATTGCAAGAGCAGTTACTTTAGAAAAATTTCTCATTACTCGCCTCCTTAGTTGCCTTGGTTAAGTTTAAAGTCTAATTGAACTTGTAAACCTGGTTGTTTCTGTGGTTTTCCGTCAATGATCTTAGGACGGTACTTCCACTTACGCAGTGCACGTTTAGCTTCACGGTCAAAGATACGTTTCGGTTCTGCGTCAATTACTTCAACGTCAGTTACTCCACCTAACTCATCAATTGTGAATGAAAGTTGAACCCAACCTTCTTTACCATCACGTGCTGCTTGCGTTGGATATTTTGGTTCTATACGAACGATAGGTGTCGCATCACCATCTCGTCCAAATGCACCAGGACCACTTAGTCCACCTGCCGAACTACCAACATCAATGCTTCCCATATTAAATGACATAGCACCAGGATTTGGATTATTATTTTCCGGCTGTGGCGGCTGCGGTTTAGGCGGCTGCTTTGGCGGTGGCGGAGGAGGAGGCGGTACACGCTTCCTCTCCTGCACCTTAGATTCAGGCGGATTCGTCATTATTTCGACTATGATCTGCTCTTTTTGTTCCGTATTACGGTCAGCCCCACCAGAGATGAGGAATGCCATGAAGTAGAACAAGCCGAAAGTAACTGCCCCACCTGCAATCAGTGAAAACAGAAAACGAATCATTACTGATCTCCAGCTATTGAAATTCTCAGGTTATCACCCGTCGCTTTAATCTGGTCCATAACTTTAACCACTACGCCGTGTTTTGCTTCTTTATCAGCTTGCAAAATTACAACTTCAGTAGGTTGTTCTGCTAATAAACTTTCGATTTTTGCTGAAATACGTTCAACATCAACCTGCTGTTTATCAATCCAGATCTCGCCGTTACTACGAATAGCAATAAAAATGTTAGCATTTTTTTGCTTAGTAGCTTGAGCCGCTTTAGGTTTATTGACCTCGATACCAGCCTCTTTAACGAACGATGTAGTTACGATAAAGAAAATAAGCATGATAAATACGATGTCAAGCATTGGCGTCATATCAACCGCTGCTTCTTCTTCTTCACGAAAACGTTGTTTACGTGCCATATTTAATTCTCTCTCTAGTGATGAGGCATACTATCAATAAGTTTGGCTTTCACCATTTTAGCTTTTGTCTCAAGACGTGAGCTAAAAAATACTCCAGATAGTGCCGCAACCATTCCAGCCATTGTTGGGATTGTTGCCATTGAAATACCTGATGCCATTAAACGTGCGTTACCCGTACCCTGGTTGGCCATGGTTTCAAAAACCGAGATCATACCAGTAACAGTACCAAGTAAGCCTATTAAAGGACAAACAGCTACTAATGTCTTAATCAACAACATACGCTGATCTAATTTTTCAGACGCTTCAGAAATCCATGCTTCACGGATTCTGTGTGCGTACCAAGACGTAGTGTCTTGGCGGGCATCCCACTTTGCTACAATTTCTTTCGCTGTGCGAGGAAATTCTGCAAGTAGGAACCAATAGCGCTCAATCATTAAAACCCACATAAGAAAGAGTGCTATCGCGACCACGTATAAAACCTGGCCGCCTGTGCCAACAAAATCCCTGATAGATTCCCATATCTCCATCAGGACTAGCATTAGGCTTTCTCCTTCTCCGCGTGAGTAGCAACGATACCCGCGCTTTGCTCATCAAGGATGTGTAATACCGACTTACTACGACCAGCTACAAGAGCATGAAGTAGAATTAGTGGTAATGCAGCAATTAGACCTAGCGCTGTAGTTACAAGTGCTAGAGAGATGTTACCTGCCATGATCTTCGGATCACCCGTACCGAACAATGTGATTGTTTGGAACGTTAAGATCATACCGATTACTGTACCTAGTAGACCTAGTAACGGTGCGATTGCAGCAAGAATCTTAATTATATTGATACCAGCTTCAATGCGTGGCGTTTCACGTAGAATCGCTTCATCAAGTTTAAGCTCAAGGTTTTCAACATCTTGGTTCTTGTTGTCATGGTACACTTTAAGAATACGACCCAGTGGGTTATTTGTATTCGGTGTAGCAACATTTTTAAGCTGGCTCTTAATCTTACTAGTAGTAAGTGTAAGGTCAACAAAGCGGATTAGAGTAATTAGCATACCTAGGCCAAGTAAAGCCGTGATGATATAACCAACTACGCCACCTTGATGGAAGTATTCCATAAGGGTCGCTTTTTGAGTGTTGATACGTAAGATAGCACCACGAGTCGGATCTATGTAAACACCAGCGTAGTTATCTGGTGATGTATTTTCTAGAGCCGTGATACCGTCTAAGATATAACCGTCTGGTTGCTTACCTAGAGGCTGGATAGACTTAGTCTCTGGTGAATAAATTAAGTAACCATCGTCTGTAACTAAGTTAAAGTTACCGATACGTGTTACTTTTTTCATTGACGGGTTACCGTCAAGACCAGCAACTTCAGTTTCAAAAGTTGAAACTTTAGCTGATTCTGTCATTTCAGTTTGAAGTGAAATCCAAAGTTCTTCAAGTTCGCGAACTGTAGGAAGTTCTTTAGCAGCTGCTAACGAACGTAAGATTTCAGCACGACCTGGTTTTTCAGCACTAACTAGTGACGCTTCGATAGAACCGATAGCATCTTGAGCTGCACGACGTACAACACCAAACATCTCACCTAAAGTACCTTGGGCACTTTGAAGAGCTGCTTCTTTTTCAGCTAGCGTATTTTCGTTTTGTGCATATTGCTTAGCTAAGCTTTCACCACGAGACTTCTCAGAAGCAAGTTGGCGTTTAGCTTTGTTAAGTAATGCTTGCTTGTCAGCACGTTCTGATAAGAACTCTTGCTCACGTTGCTTATTGATTTTACCTTCAGAGATACGCTCTTGCTTTACTTGCTCAAGAATTTTATCTAGAGCTCCAGTATTTGCATGTGCATTAAGCGCGGTACCTGCAGAAACAGTTAGTACTGCTGCAACAGCAAAACCTTTAAATAGTTTCTTCATTATTGATTACTCCGCGCCAAAGATAGGTAGTTTAACAAGTTCTAATGTCGCTTGCTTACGCGCCATACGAATAACTTCTTTAACAGGTTTTAGGTATTCTTCGCCTAATTCTTTCCACTGTTTAGTGTTGTTATCCCACACCCAAGCATGTTTCAAGTCAAAAGACTGAGCAACGTAAGTGATACGACCTAACTGACCGATATCAACGTTAATGCTTTTACCATCAACTTCTAGAGTACCTTGTGAAGCAGATACAAGAGAGCTGTATGCTGTTTCAATAGTGTAAGCTTCAAGTACTTGACGGAATTTTTCAGACGTCGTTACAGACGCAGAAACCATGATCTCACGTAGTCTTTCAACACGTCCTAAACGCGTTTCAAGATTAAATGGAACGTCCGCTTTGATGAATTGCTCAAGCGTATCGATCATGCGATACATCAAAGGCACAACGTTTTGTTTAGTGTTATCAATAGTCGCGATTTGACGATCAAACGATTCAATTGAAGCGTTTTGGCTATCAACCAAGCGCGACACGTGATCGTTATACACTTTCATAAGTTCAGTCTCATCAACAACGCTACGGTACTCAGCGATTAGCTCCTGAGTTTGACCATATACATTGTCAATTTTAGTTTGAGACTTAACCGCAGCCTTTTGAATTTGTTGACCTGCTTTTTGCACGTCATTCAAAGGATCTGCAATCACATTGCTGCTTGCAAATGCAAATGCGCCAACCAACGCAGTTGCTACAAGACTCTTTCTGATTTTAACAGACATAGTTCCCAACCAATTAAGTAATGTTACTTTTATAATTTAATTATCCTCCGAGGAGAACAACCCTGATATCTTTTAATAGATATCAACCTTCCAATAATGCTAAATGCAATTAGCGCTGTCAACTTGATGTTTACTAATCTCAGTAAATAAATAGCTAAGTTAATGCTTAAACGAAAGTACCAGCCCACAACAGTTAACATTATTGCAACGAAGCTTTTTCTTAATATTTCTATTAAAGCCTTTTAAGGGGTGTATTTATTCGCATTGCACTGACATAAAACAACATTATTGCAACATTTAGCTAAAGCTGAATTCGCACTGAAAAAAAACTAAAAAAAATATAAATTGATATAACAAAAGTTATTTTTTACACGATTTTATCGTGTTTTATCGCCTCAGTTACACTTCATCTGAAAAAACAAACCATTTGTCGCACAAAAAAACAACACTGGATAATATTTAATATCGGATACTCACGCTTTATATACGTTACTTTTAAAACTATTTTAAAACGTGTTTTTCCATAAATAGTAATAATAAACTCAACAATGCATTTCTTTTAGCAGCATAAAAGCTTTTGATAATTAAACAGGTTGTATTTACCGCTTTAAAGTATTCTTTAATACTATTTTAACGTTAAGGTTAATTCAGTAATTAAGTTAATCATGAAGAGTTACCCTACTTTATTAGTAATACACTATAAATGAAGCTTTACGTTCACATAATAAAGTAATAGAAGCACCTAGAAGCCCTTATCACTGAGTAGCCTTCGTCACACAGAGTAAGCTTGAAACAGAATTTGCATGGATTGATATTGAGCATCGATTTTATTTAAGCTGGTATCAGGCCCATTG
>NZ_JACJDN010000234.1:0-5775 GCF_014163565.1 Pseudoalteromonas sp. SR45-5
GAAGTTACCCGAAAATTTCACTCTTAAAAACATTCAAAAGCGCTGGAGACAACTTGCATTACAGATGCACCCAGATAAACCAAATGGTTGTGAAGTTAAGTTTAAAAAAATAAAATTACAATACGAGCAGCTAAAGGTAGCTGCTCGCTAATTAGTTAATTTAGCGGTTTAAATTAACGAGTAAGGCGACGAGCGCGTATTTTACGCCCTTTAATGTTGCCTTCGGTTAGTTTGCGAAGTGCTGGTTTTGATGAGTTACGTTCAACAGCAACAAATGCTACGTTATCAAGTACGTTAATTTTACCTACTTGACGACCTGCAACCCCATCCTTACCTGTTAAAGCACCTAAAATATCCCCAGCGCGGACTTTTTGCTTTTTACCTGAATCAATCATCAAAGTAACCATTTCAGGGCGGTACGGCGGTTTATCTAATAAATTAAACGGCGGCATTTGCTCTGGAGTAATATCACGCTCGTAATGATCGCCAATTTGTGCAATTTTAAACGCTTCAGCTTCACCATAAATAGAACAAGCAATGCCCTTTTTACCAGCACGACCAGTTCGGCCAACACGGTGAACATGTGTTTGCGTGTCATGTGCTAAATGGTAGTTAATAACCATATCCATGTCATCAATATCTAAACCTCGTGCAGCAACATCGGTTGCAACAAGTATTGAAGCACTTTTATTTGAAAAGTGAATTAGCGTACGTTCACGATCGCGTTGCTCTAAATCACCGTGCAATGCAACAGCGCTGAAGCCTTCGTCAGCTAAATCATCACACACTTGTTGAGTTTCTACTTTGGTATTACAAAATACAACACAGCTTTGTGGTGTAAATTTAAGAAGTAATAACTTAAGCGTTGGATAGCGCTGCTTATTGTTATCCATTTTGTAGAAGTACTGCTTAATTGTGCTTTTGGCTTGCTCTTCTTCTACTTTAACCATTTCTGGATTTTTAAGTACACGCTTAGCAATTGCTTCAATAGCTCTTGGGAAAGTAGCACTAAATAACAATGTTTGACGATTTTGTGGAATACGCTCAATAATTGCATCTAATGTGTCTTGAAAACCCATATCAAGCATTTGATCGGCTTCATCAAGCACCAATGTTTCCACATCATCTAAGCGTAGAGTACCTTTACGAATATGGTCATCAACACGCCCTGGCGTGCCAACAATAATATGCGCACCATGTTCAAGTGAACCTATTTGCGGGCCAATTGAAACACCACCACATAACGTCAATATTTTAATGTTATGAATGCCGCGCGCTAATTTACGCATTTCTACCGCAACCTGCTCGGCAAGTTCACGAGTCGGACACAAGACTAAAGATTGAATACGAAAGCGTTTTACGTTTAATTTAGCTAACACACCCAAGCTAAACGCAGCAGTTTTACCTGAACCGGTTTTTGCCTGAGCAATGATGTCTTTACCAGCAAGTACAGGCGGCAAACTTTGCGCTTGTACAGGTGTCATGTGGGCATAGCCAAGGGTTGATAAGTTATCAACGAGTCCAGCCGGTAAAGCCAAAGATGAAAAAGCAGTTGAAGTCACAGTAAGTTCCATAGCAATAAAATAACATGGGAGAAAGCCCCACTAATATGCAGCTTATAATAGCAGAATTCGTAATTGGCAACCATTAACAAACACATTATAAAACATGTTAATGAAAGGTGTTGAAAATGATAGTAGTTTGCATTAAGATCGCGATTGTTTTTTACATACCTGCGCTGGAAGCAATTAATGAAACTGAATTCTATTTACATAGCACTATTAGCAAGCATTACAACAAGCACATATGCAAACACTACCGACCTTGAACGCATAGAAGTAAAGGGTAGCTACTTTAACGATTACAAAGTAGATAACGCTAATGGCGCAATGAGAACATCAGCTTCATTACTTGAAACTGCACAATCTGTCACTGTAATAACCGACACTATTATTAGCGAACAGCTTGCCACTACACTTGGCGAAGTACTCACAAATGACGCAAGCTTAACTGCAGGCTCACAACAACGAAATCGTGAGGTATTTAACTTACGCGGCTTTGAGCTGAGCTCATCGACAGGTTATTTACGCGACGGTCATCAGCATTGGTCGCACTATCAGCAACCAATCGAAATTTTGCAGCAAGTTGAAGTAATTAAAGGCCCATCAAGTATTTTATATGGTCAGTCAGGCCCGGGTGGCTTGGTTAACATGGTAACTAAAAAACCTACAGCACAAACACTATTTAATGCCAGTGCCGATGTAGATCAGCATGGCTCAACCCGCTTTATGGTTGATGCTGCAGGTGCCTTGACTGAATCGAAAGATTTACGTGCTCGCGGGATTTTAGTAAAGCAAGACGTTGACTACTGGCGTGAGTACCAAAACGGTGAAAATCGTGAACGCGACCGCTTTTTAGGTGCTTTAATTGTAGATTACGATATTAGCGATAACGCATTAGTACGTGTGCATTACGACCGCACAGATGACGAAGCAGGTTTAGATACTGGCGCATGGATAGACGATAATGCTAATGTAATTGGTAGCGATAAAACAATCCGTGATATGTCTTGGGCGTTTACCGATATTACCGTAGAAAACCTAGGTGTAGACCTAGAAGTATTTTTAACCGATAACTGGCAAGTAAAACTTGGCTATAACGAACAAACGTTTGAACGTCAACGCTTTGAGTCAGCACCTCGCATGCCTAGTAGCTTTGCTGAAGGTGACAGCTATGAATCTCGTCCTTACGACCGTTTTGACGATTGGCAATTTAAAACTGCATTTATTGATTTTATTGGTGAATTTAAAACAGGTAGCTTACAGCATCAGTTTTTAATTGGCGCAAACTCGCTAGATTACTACTACGGGCAACGCCGTACTTCTGCTGACTACTTTGATTTTTCTGCAGGACAAGCAGAACCATCACGCCCATCTGTAAGTTATAAAACAGATGATACAGTAAGCGAAACTGAATACGACTATTACGGTATTTACGTTCAGGACTTAATTTCGTTCTCACCACAATGGCAATTATCGCTAGGTGGCCGTTACGATAAGCAAACTCGAGAAGGTGCAGATAACGAGTCATTTGTACCAAAGGTAGGTGTGCTTTATCATCCAAATACTTCGGCAACTATATATGCAAGTTACTCAGAAGGTTTTGAGCCTCAAGGTAGTGAAACTCTGATTGATGAAACCGATGTAAATAATGGCATGAAGCTAGATGCCATTACCTCAGAGCAAAGAGAGATTGGTATTAAATGGCAATTATTTGATGACCGTTTACTGCTTACAGGTGCAATTTTTGATATTAGTAAAGAAGGCACACTTGTTAGCGAACAGCTTGAGACGCCTATTGGCTCATTCACAAGTGAAACAAACCAAGTGGGTGAACAACGCCATAAAGGTATTGAAGTAAGCGCACAAGGTGCTGCTACCGACCGCTTATTTGTTATGGCATCAACTATGTATCTAGATGCTAACTTTGAACGCGATGAAGTATTGGAAGGTAAACGCCCTACCGATGCACCAAAATGGTCGGCATCACTTTGGACTCGTTATGAATTAAACGACGCCATTGCCATTAACGCTGGCGCTTTTTACGAAGGCGAGCGCTTTGCAGATAGCGATAATACAATTACTAAAGATGCATATACACGTGTTGATGTTGGCGCCACTTATAAGTTTAACTTAAGCAATACCGATATTAATTTACGTCTTAACATCGAAAACTTATTTGATAAAAGCTATTTAGGTGGTGGCGGCACGAGTAATGTAACTGTTGGCGAGGGCACAAATCTTCGTTTAGCAGCGCAATTTAGCTTTTAAATAAATGCCTTAAATAACAGTGTTAAAAGATAGCCCGCGTACATTTACGCGGGCTTTTTTATATCTAAACTTTTATACCTAACAGCATTAAACCTATTACAAAGCCTATTCATCTCATCTATTTTTTATCATGTTTGTTACATGTTCTAATAGCGCTAATTATTAAAAAGGCTTACCCAAATGAAAAAATTAATTACCGCACTGCTGCTTACTAGCAGTATGGCTGCAAACGCTAACAACGCCGAATTTACCCAAAAGCAATTACAACAAGTCAATGAAGTGCGCACCTCTGCACTAAATAGTGATCTAAGCTATAAATTACTAGAGTCATTAACAACTGAGGTTGGCCCTCGCTTACCTGGTACTGAAAATGATAAAAAAGCAGTGGCATGGGCTAAAGCTAAATTTAATGAGCTTGGTTTTGATAAAGTATGGCTTGAAGAAGCGACTTTTCCTGAATGGCGCCGTTATAGCGAAAGCGGAAAAATACTAACACCAAGCGAGCAACCTCTACATTTAACTGCATTAGGTAACAGTATAAGCACGCCTAAAGGTGGGATCACAGCGCCAGTAGTCTTATTCGAAACACTTGATGAGTTAATTGCAGCACCTGCAAACAGCCTAAAAGGTAAAATTGCTTATATTAATTACCGCATGAACCGCGATATAGACGGGAATGGTTACGGACCTGCTGTAAAAGCACGTGGCACAGGCGCTATAGAGGCGTCTAAAAAAGGCGCTGTTGCCTACATGATGCGCTCGGTAAGTACTGGTCATCATCGTTTTGCACACACTGGCGGTAGTTACTACAAAGAAGGTGTTACAAAAATACCTAATGTAACCATTGCTAACCCAGATGCCGATCAAATAGCACGACTCATTGCTTTAGATAAAGACGTATCGGTAAATATTAATGTGCAAACCGAAAGCCTTGGTGAAGGCACTGGTTATAACGTTATTGGCCAATTTAATGGTACCGAAAACCCTGAGCAGTATGTATTAATTGGCGGGCATTTAGATTCTTGGGACTTAGGGACTGGCGCACTAGATGACGGCGCAGGCGTTGCACTAACAATGGCAGCCGCTAAACATATTAGCGATGTAAAGCGTCCTAAGCGAAGTATTCGTGTGGTACTTTTTGCAGCCGAAGAGCTAGGCCTTTGGGGTGCAAAAGCCTATTTTGCAAAGCATAAAAACGAGCTAAGCAATATTGTTGCAGCAGCTGAGTCTGATTTTGGCGCTGATGTTGTATATGCTTTTGAATCGAACGTAAGCGCAGAGTCACTTCCTGTAGTGCGTGCTATTGCAGAAGAACTTTCGCCGTTAAATATTGAGCATATTGGTAAAAACCAAGCGAATGGTGGCCCTGATCTAATTCCACTTAAAGCAGCAACCTCAGCACCTATTTTTGAACTTGCTCAAGATGGAACAGATTACTTTGATTACCACCATACAGCTGACGATACGCTTGATAAAGTAACACCTGCTAAGCTTCGTCAAAATACCGCTGCATATGCTGTATTTGCTCTAATGGCTGCCGATGCAAAAACCACTATCAAGCCTAAAGCTCAAAATAAGTAATAACAGACATACTTACTTACAGTTTGTAGCTTTAACTAACACGCTTCTTGTTTTACCTTTAGGTAATTAAACAAGGAGCGTGCTTTATGTTACTTTTCAACACGAGTGAATCATTTCCACATTTTGCACAAACAACACGCTGCCCTCATTGTCAAAGCGACGCCTACCATTTAGTAAATAAAAGCCGCTATTTACGATTTAGCATTTTACCTATGCTTGCCTTAAAATTAAGCTATAAACGCGAGTGCTATCAATGCGGAAAAAGCGAACCGGTTAAAATATCGCAACTACCGTTAATAGAAAAACTAAGCCTACCTAAATACTTTATTGGTGTATTTTTATTACTTTGGATTGTTTTATTTGT
>NZ_JACJDN010000235.1:0-5751 GCF_014163565.1 Pseudoalteromonas sp. SR45-5
CTAAAAGCCAAAGAAGGCACTAAAGGCCTAGATAATGTAGAAGACGACTAACGCAAAAAGTAATTTTAAAAGGCCGAATAAATTCATTTTATTCGGCCTTTTTAATGATTGCTTGTACCCTTTACAATACAAACTATTCATGTGACTATAAATTAATTATTTATATGAAAGGATATTATTATGGGTAAGGTACTACTTGTATCATTACTGATTTTTTCTAGTAGTTTATATGCTGAACAAAATACTAAGCAGCAAAAAATAGATGAACTCATTAGTGTAATGAATTTAGATTCAATGGTTGATTCTATGTACGGCCAGGTTGAAGGTATGATGAAAGGCATGTCAGACCAAATGGGTGTTAAGCCTTCTGAGCAAGCAATTTTTGATAAGTACTACGGCGACATGACGACGGTATTAAAAACTGAGATGAGTTGGGCTAAAATGCAGCCAATGATGGTCAATGTATACGACAAGCATTTTAGTGAGCAAGAAATTGCCGATATGTTAGCATTTTATAAAACAGATACAGGGCAAAAAATACTCGAAAAAATGCCTGTTGTAATGCAAGAGTCTATGCAAATGTCACAAAGCTTAATGAAAGATGCTATGCCTAAAATACAAACTTTGGCGCAGCAACTAAGCGACGAATTAGAGCAAAGCCGTAGCGAATCAAACTAGGGCAGCGCATGTTTGGTATTTATGCTGCGTTATCGCCTGTTTATGGGGGATAACCACACAACATAGGCTCTGCCTTGCCTAAAGACCAAACAGTCTGCATAAATTAAATCACCAATGATTAACACGCCCTTAGATTAATACGCGCCTTACTTAGGCGATTCTCTGCTAAATTACATCCCCTTCAGATAATACACGGCCAATATCAGCTTAAGTTAATTATGTTTGTGTCATTATGCCAATGAGCAACAATACTTAATCAATTTGAGGGATTAAGTACGGCGCTAACTGCATAAAACATTTTTTATATACGACGGCATGAATGCAGGGGCAATTAATAATAACAACTAAATAACGAAACCTTTGCCTTGTTATCCACTCGATTTATTGTCTTAAATAGAGCACTTAATTAAGCCAATTAGTATTATTTTGTTAGTTTTAAAATAGCCATTGACCTATGTGTTGCACCTAGGTTTATTATGAAGCTATTGAAACATGACGGAGTTAAATTATGTATGTTAAACAACTTGCCAAGTTAATGGGCGTGACTGCAGATACTGTTCGTCATTACACACGAATTGGGTTACTTCATCCAATACGCAGTGAAGAAAATGGTTATCAAGAATATACAAAGCAAGACCAGCAGCGTTTAAAGTTTATTATTAGCTCTCGTCAACTTGGTTTTTCACTCAAAGATATTCAACAAATTATAGGCGAGTCTGAGCAGGGGAATTGTCCTTGTCCGTTAACGCGTAAACTCATTACTAAACGCCTAGAAGAAACCGAAGCACTATTTCAAGAAACATTAAAATTACGAAATAGAATGCATGCAGCTCTGGCGCAATGGGATACATCAGCCGATGGTGCAAATGCCAGTGACGTGTGTAGTTTAATAGAATCTTTTGTTGATCCAATAAACGATTCTGCAAATAAGGAGCAGCGTAATGACGACTAATACAAAAGACACCGCGCAAAACTTTATTATTGAAGGCGCTAATTGCGGCAGTTGTGTGGCTAAAATTGAAAAAGCCCTTAATAGCGTGCAAGGTGCGCAAAATGTAGAAATGAACTTTGCACAGCGTACAGTACGTGTAGAAGGTAAAGCCCGCGAAAGCACGCTTATTAAAGCAGTCGAAAACATTGGTTATTCAGCTAAGCCAATGAGTAATGAGTCTGATCAAGATGCACTTGATGAAAAAGCAAAGTCGGACGAGGCACATTACAAAAAGCTAATGCGTCATATGATATTAGCGTTAGGAGTCGGTGCACCGTTAATGATATACGGGCTTATTTTTGATATGAGTGTGACCACCGACACACAACGAATAGCCTGGTTTTTAGTGGGTATAGTCACGCTTGTGGTTATGGCTATATCAGGTAAGCAATTTTACAACGGTGCTTGGCAGGCATTTAAAAACCATGCTGCCAATATGGATACATTAATAGCGCTTGGTACAGGTACTGCGTGGTTGTATTCAATGTTCGTAGTAATAGCACCAAACTTATTACCACAAGTCGCAAGGCACGTATATTTTGAAGCATCATCGATGATCATCGGTTTAATTAGTTTAGGGCTCGCTTTTGAAGTAAAAGCACGTGGGCGCACCTCACAAGCAATTAAACGCTTAATTGGCCTGCAACCAAAAACTGCACGCGTTATTCGCGATGGTCAAGAGCAAGACATCGACATTAGTGATGTTGTAAAAAATGATGAAGTACGCGTACGCCCGGGTGAAAAAATCCCTGTGGATGGCGATGTTATTGAAGGCAGCAGTACGGTTGATGAGTCAATGCTTACTGGTGAGCCAATGGCTGTAAGCAAAAAAACGGGCGACAAAGTCGTTGCCGGAAGTATTAATAAAAGTGGCACTTTATTATTTAAAGCCACGCACATTGGTAGCGAAACCACACTTGCCAATATTATCAATATGGTAAAGCGTGCACAAAACTCAAAGCCATCAATAGGGCGCTTAGCTGATGTTATATCAGGAATATTTGTACCAACAGTCATGATTATTGCGGTGCTTGCAGGCCTTGCATGGTTAAACTTTGGACCTGAGCCATCAATTGCTTATGCCGTTGTTGCGGTTACCACTGTACTTATTATTGCTTGTCCTTGTGCGCTAGGACTCGCAACCCCTATGTCGGTTATGGTGGGTATTGGTAAAGCTGCAGAGTCAGGAATATTAATTCGAAATGGTGAGTCGCTGCAAACAACATCTAAAATCACCACCATGATTTTAGATAAAACAGGCACTATTACTCAAGGCACACCGCAAGTTACCGATGTAGTTACCTTTAATAACAGTGATGAAAATACAGTAATGCAACTTGTTGCAAGCCTTGAAAGTAGCTCAGAGCATCCACTAGCCCAAGCAATTACGGCACACGCTAAAAAGCAGGGCTTAGCTTTAAGTAAAGTAGCCGACTTTAATGCAATTACAGGTAAAGGTGTCACTGGCAGTGTTGACGGGCAAACATTGTTGTTTGGCAATAAAGCGCTAATGGATAAATACAACGTGGCCGTTGATGATGCAATCGAGCAAGCTCAAACACTTGCCAGTGATGCTAAAACGCCCATGTATTTTGCAAGTAATAATAAGCTCCACGCTACTATTGCAGTAGCCGATCCAATTAAAGAGGATTCAGTTGAAGCTATTAAACGCCTGCAAGATAAAGGTATCCACCTAGTTATGCTAACAGGTGACAACAAAGCCACTGCACAAGCCGTTGCTAAACAAGTTGGTATTGATGACTTTATTGCAGAAGTAATGCCCGATGATAAAGTAAACGAAGTAACAAAACGCCAAGCAAATGGTGAAATAGTGGGTATGACAGGTGACGGTATTAACGATGCTCCCGCACTTGCACAAGCCGACGTAGGATTTGCAATTGGTACAGGTACCGATGTTGCAATAGAAAGTGCAGACATTACCTTAATGCGTGGTTCGTTACATGGCCTTGCTGATGCAATTGCAGTGAGTAATGCAACTATTTCAAATATTAAACAAAACCTATTTGGTGCCTTTATTTATAACGTGGCGGGTATTCCGATTGCAGCCGGCGTGTTGTATCCATTTTTTGGCATCCTACTTAACCCTGTTGTTGCAGGTGCAGCTATGGCACTTTCATCGCTTACAGTGGTAAGTAACGCTAATCGCTTACGTTTTTCAAACCAAATAAATCGTAATTTAAGCTAAGGAGTACATTATGTTGATGATTAATATAGGTGGTGCACTGTTAATAGCTGCAATTATTTATTGGTTTTGGCTATACAAACCAGAGCAAACACAAAGTGATGACAACAAAGTAACGATAGTCGTTGATAACGGTGTTTATAAGCCAAGACACATTAAAGTGGCAGCCAACAAAGAGGTTGTACTTACCTTTGATAGAAAAGACAGCGCGCCGTGCGCCGAAACAGTGGTATTTCCACAGCTTGATATAAGTAAAACGCTGGCAATGGGTGATGGCAATACGGTTAAACTACCTGCGCTTGAAGCCGGTGAGTATGACTTTCATTGCCAAATGCAAATGTACAAAGGCAAGCTAGTTGCAGAGTAGTCTGAACTAAGTAGGTGTTGGGGTCGTATAGTTGCCTTATATAAGCTATGAGTAGGAGTGGTTACATTAAATGAATAAACTAAACCCTAAAAAATTATTGAATAGTAAATGGACCGCAACACCTGCTATAAATAAAGAAAAACACTTCATTATTGTTGAGGTGGAATTTGATGAAGACGGCAATGTAATTGAATGTATTACTGAGGCTGTTATGTCAAAAAATCAATATCCAATTAGTTGGCGAGATCTAAAGGATAACCAAAAGTGGCTGCAAGGGTGGAAGTAGTTTAAATCTATATAATTTACCTCACTCCAATAGCTGGCACACGATGTAGGTTTGCTTAATTTAAGCAAACCTACATTTTACAGCGCATTAAATTATGAGTTTAATGCTACAACTTAGCTTTAGCATTGAAACCTTCCTAGATAAATTCGCCATTTGGCAACAAAACAATTAATTTCAAAATATCCTTTCAAAATTTTTATAATAAATCTCATAAAATAATGTAACTTACTGATTAAAAATAAATTAATTATTTAGTAGCCGAAAATAAATCCGATGTAATTTCCATGTTCATATTCAGTTTATTCTGAAGGCTAACCTAAACGCCCCCTTTATTAGCTCTTTAGCCAAAGTGTGTCTTTTTAATTAAACTTAACCAATTGATTTATAATGGTTTATTATTTTTAGTTAAATGGCTGTTGCTAAATAGCAACAATAGCACCTCCGCAAATTAAGCTTTTCTCGCTTTATATCATTTAACTCATTGTTTTTAAATAATAAATAAAAAGTGGCACCGAAGTTGTAATACCTACAGTGTATTAAGCAAAACGTGATGAAAGCCAAAGGCCTTAATCGCAACAACCCAATGAAGGAATACTATTATGAAAACATTTCAATCAACATTAGTACTAATGGCGCTAGCTTCTTCATCAGCGGCTTTTGCAGCAACAGATTTTGATACGCTAGACGTAGATGGTAATGGCGCAATCAGCCAAGCCGAAGCTTCAGTAGATGCTGAGCTTTTAAGCAAATTTGAAGAACTCGATACAAACCAAGATGGTGAGCTATCTGAAGATGAGTTTTCTAAGGCCTAAAATTAAAGCCTTAAGCAGTTAATGCTCTGTGATGTTATCTAAATTCTGAGTTGCCGAAGACAACCTAAGTAGGCAAGGGAGCCTACTAAAAAGAATAACCAGGAAGTGACTAGAGAGCACTATAGAGCAAATTTATTTAGGACACCGCATACTTTTGAAGGATTAAATTATGAAAAAGCTACAATCAACATTTGTACTTATGGCTATTGTTTCTTCGTCAGTAGTATTTGCAAACACAGACTTTGAAACACGCGATGCAGACGACAACGCTTCAATTAGTCGCTCTGAAGAATCGGTGCAAGTGATAGAGCAATTTGACGAGCTGAATGTTCAAAGTAGCGGTGGTCCGACAGAAAATGATTTTTTTGAATATTAATTTATAGACACTTTACTCCTAAAGGATCTTTGAAAAGG
>NZ_JACJDN010000236.1:0-5745 GCF_014163565.1 Pseudoalteromonas sp. SR45-5
TATCGGGCTCTAAACTTAAAAAAGTATTTGTATCGTCGATGACAGAGCTTTTAAAAATACAGGCTTTAGAGGGTAATGGCATTGCTTGGTTACCAAACTATGTCATTACTAAAGAGCTAAAAGAGAAAAGTTTAGTTGTGGTTGGCCAAAAGCATCATTGCGTACCTATTACATATTATGCGTATCGGTACCATGCAGCGCTTCACCCTGGCGGCGAGAGCGTCTGGAATAAATTAAAAGAGCTAAATGTATAACGCAAAAAATTACTGTAAACCCCCATTACAGTAAAATGGGCGTTATTAATTTAACGCGCTCACAGTAATATGAATCTGTTTTTTAATTATATTCCTATTTTATTATGGATTTTTACTTCCATAATAATTGGGTGTTTTGTCCCTTTTTTAATTTGCTTAGATAGTGACGAATTACCCATATCATGCAGTGCTGCGGCTTTGGCAAATGAGCCTTGTTGCACTACATCTACAAATAATGTTAATTGATTACTTATCGATATATCACTGTCCTAAATCCCAGTAAGGTGTATCGCCATAATAGCCACTTGCAAAATCAACAAACGCACGTACTTTACTGGGTAAAAACTGTCTGTTTGCATACACCATGTAAAGCCCCATTGGCTCGGGTTCGTAGTCATTTAAAATGCGCACTACTTTACCTTGAGCCAGTGCTTCCCCTGCTATAAATGTTGGCTGCATAGCAATACCACCACCCGCAATGGCTGTATTTAGTAGCAAATCACCATTGTTAGCCACAAAGTTACTTTCAAGCTTTAGCTCGCTTTTTAACTCATTAACCCCAAATAATCGCTTTGTGGGTTCGCTGTGGGAATAGCGTAAATAATTATGTGACTGTAAATCTAGCAGTGTTTGTGGCGTGCCATGGCGTTCTAAATAGTCGGGTGATGCAAACACAGCTAGGTGTATAGGTGCAATTTTTTTAGCTATCAACGTTGAGTTTTTTAATACACCAATGCGCAGAGCAATATCAATACCCTGCTCTACTATATCTACATATTGGTCGGTGAGCCGTAAATCTAACTTTAAATTTGGATACTGATTTTGAAAATCAACCAACAAACCTGCTAAATGCTTAGTACCAAACGACATAGGTGCACTAATACTAAGCACACCCGATACACTTTCGCTTAAGTTGTTTAGTGAGTTTTCCATGTCTTCAATATCAATAATCACTTGCTGACAACGCTGATAATATTGATTTCCAGCCTCTGTAACACTTACTTTTCGCGTTGTACGGTGTAATAAACGCGTGCGTAGATTATTTTCCAGCGCAGAAATATATTTGCTGACTAACTGCGGGGAAATATCGAGCTTATCGGCCGCTTTTGAAAATGATCCTTCTTGCACAACGGCTAAAAAGGTCTTCATGGTGGTGAGCTTATCCATATTTAACAATACTTTGTTGATAATGTATAAATAAGTATCATATTTATCGTCAAATTAGAAACTTATATAGTGTTTATAACACGTCTATTTGTTTAAGGTTTTAGTATGACTCAGCCTGCTTTATTTATATCTCACGGCTCGCCAATGATGGCTGTACAGCAATCGGCTACGTCAGATTTTTTTGCATCATTAGGTCAAACGCTTAGTAAACCACGAGCTATTGTGGTGTTTTCTGCCCACTTTGATGAAGCGCACGATATAGTTATTACATCCGGAGATGCGCCGCATACTATTCACGACTTTTATAACTTCCCCAAGCCCCTGTATGAAATTCAATACCCAGCACTAGGAGACCCTAAGCTTGCTAATACTATTAGTGAGTACTTTTACAAAGCGGGTATTAAAACGGTGCAAAATGCAGATCAAGGGTGGGATCATGGTGTGTGGATCCCGCTGCGCTTAATGTACCCAGCAGCTAATATTCCCATTGTTCAGGTGTCTATTAACACGCGTTTGGGCGCTCAGGCTATGTATAAATACGGGCAGTTACTTGCACCACTGCGCTACGATAACGTATTAATTATTGGCTCCGGCGGGATTAGTCACAATCTACGTGAAATATTTAAAAATCCTGCTACACCTAATCGTGTTCAAATGGTTAATGAGTTTACCCATTGGGTTGAGCAAAAATTAATAGCGCAAAACACCCAAGCGTTACTTAACTATTTAAATGAAGCACCCCATGCTTTATTTAATCACCCTACCCAGGAGCACTTTTTACCTCTTTTTGCAGCGCTTGGAAGTAGTGACGGTAAAGCCAAAAAAATACATGAAGATATAGAAATGGATATTTTAGCGCTTGATGCGTATAAGTTTTATTAAATTGAGCGTTCGTTCAAAGTAAGTTAAGCTGTAAGCAAGTACTCTAAAATCAACTTAATTTATTTTATTGCGGAGCAAACATGGCAACTACACTTGCATTTGACGTATACGGTACGCTAATAAACACTCACGGCGTACTGTCCTTACTCGACGACATGATTGGCGATAACGCCCAAGCATTTTCAAATACATGGCGCGAAAAGCAATTAGAGTATTCATTTAGACGTGGATTAATGCAAAATTATATTCCTTTCTCGCTATGTACAAAACACGCACTCGATTACGCCTGCTTAGCGCACAAAACCGAGCTAAGTGAAGATCAAAAGGGGCAACTGCTAGAGCTTTATAAAACGCTTCCTGCGTTCGATGATGTAAAAGCAGGCCTTGAGCAATTAAAAGCGAAGGATTACCGTTTGTTTGCATTTTCAAACGGCGCTGCCGACGCAGTTCATACCTTATTAGAAACCGCTGGCATTAGTGAGCTTTTTGAAGGGGTAGTAAGTGCCGACGACGTTAAAACCTTTAAACCAAACCCAGGGGTTTATAGCCACTTTTTACGCGAAACTAATTCAACAGGCGCAAACACGTGGCTTGTATCAAGTAATCCGTTTGATGTAACCGGTGCTATATCGCACGGTATGCGCGCGGCGTGGATTCAACGATCTAAAGACTCAATCTTCGATCCGTGGGAAATACAGCCAAATACAATTGCAACCGACTTACTTGATTTAAAAGCAAAATTAGAAAGCGTTAATTAATTTTCTATTCCCCCTTTTGCTTATGGTATTAAGTGCCGTGGGTGTAAAGGGGGTTTACGTTTTAACTATTTACTCCCGCCTTTATTGCTTCAATTACTGTATTCATGCGCTTTGCCATTGGCCTATTTCGGTGATGGCACACATAAATATTTTCGCTAATCGGATTAGCTAAGTGGTGCGTTTTAATAAGCGCAGGTTTATTAAATGCGCTAACGGCATGCGCAGGTAAAACCGTAAAACCTAGCCCTAAACTTACCGGCTCCAGTATTAAACTTATCTGGTTAGAAAACCCCGTGCGTTTAATTTGATCAACATGTTCAAACTCACTGTAGTTTTCGCTTAGTAGGAGCTGTGCGTGGTGTTTTGCATCGGGGTGGCCAATAAAGCCAAGCTCACATAAGACCTCCCACGTTGGGTTTTTAATATGTGCGGGGGTGACAAGTAATAAGGCTTCTTTACCAATTTTGTGGCTGGTAACTTCGCTAAGCGTCGGAGCTTGAGTTAAAAAACCTATGTCGGCACTGTGGTTTGCCACAGCTTGCTCTACACTTGTATTGGGTGCAAAGCGATAATCAATATTAAGCTCGGTATGCTTTGCCTGCAGCGCTAATAATTGGCTATAAAATTGTAGCCCACAACTACCAGGCGATTGTATTTTTACCAAGCCGCTGTAAGGCGAATCATCTTTTAATTGTTGTTCTAAAAATTGCCATTCCTTTAATAACAAGCTGCCTTGTTGATACAAGTTTTGCCCATGTACGGTAAGGGTAAATTGTTTGCCGTGGCGCTCTAATAGCGCGCAGTTTACTTGCTGCTCAAGCTTTTTAATATGCTGGCTTACGCCAGATTGGGTCATAAAAAGGCGTTCGGCGGTTTGGGTAAAGTGATTTACCTCAACCAACGTACAAAACGTGTTTAACCATGCAGGGTTTATCATTACAAAACATACTCAAAATGATGATTAATGATAATTTTACTTAATATTGTTCAGTTCGTAAACTAACTCCATCAACTAGCCACAAGATAAGTCACAAGTTAAAGAGGAAGCATTATGAGTCATACATATCCACGTAGTTTTTCGCACATTGGTATTTCGGTTCCCGACGTTGAAAAAGCAGTCGAGTTTTACACTAAGGTTATGGGTTGGTACACAATAATGGAACCGACTTTAATTACCGAAGACAAAAGCCCAATTGGCGAAATGTGTACAGAAGTATTTGGCGAAAAGTGGGAAAAATTCAAAATAGCGCACCTATCTACAGGGGATCGTATTGGTGTCGAAATTTTCGAATTTAAAAACCAAGAAAACCCAAAAGACAATTTTGAATACTGGAAAACAGGCATCTTTCATTTTTGTGTTCAAGACCCTGATGTAGAAGGTTTAGCTGAGCGTATTGTAGAAGCTGGCGGTAAAAAACGTATGGAAGCCCCTCGTTATTACTACCCGGGTGAAAAGCCGTACCGCATGATCTACATGGAAGACCCGTTTGGTAACATCCTTGAGATTTACAGCCACAGCTACGAGCTTATTTACAGCGCAGGGGCTTATTAAAAGCACTTAGCCTAAAGCATTTTGCTAAAAGCAAAGGCCGCAGTATTTATTACTGCGGCCTTGTTGTTTTAGATAGGCGTGTAGATCATTATTTAAGCTAATTTAAGGGGGTATAAAAATCAATCTCTTCATTTGTTTGATTATAGGTACATACACTGATAGCTTACTAATTACACAAAGTTGTACTGAAGGAAAAATATAAAGCTGTCATTGGAAGATATCACCGCCGATAACTACGAAGCCATATGCGATTTAGAGGTTGCTAAAACACAAGAAGAATACCTAGCGTGTAATATGTGGTCGTTAGTTGAGGCGCACTACAATAGCGGGTATACCTGTAAAGCTATTTACCTAAATGGTGTACCAGTAGGCTTTTTTATGTGGGTACAAGAAACCCCTACAAAGGTTTCTATTTGGCGCTTTATGGTGGATCAAACTCATCAAAATAAAGGCATTGGGCGCAAAGCCCTCAATATGGCTATTGAAGAGATTAAAACAACTTCTAAGCTTGAACAAATCGAGATTTGTTACAACCCGCTAAACCCTGTTGCTAAAGATTTTTATTCAAGTTTTGGGTTTGAAGAAGTTGGCCTCGATGAGGATGACGACGATATGTTAGCGGTTATTAAAATTAGTAGTTAACTCATCATAAGTAGGTCGCTGATTTTAAGGAATAATAGTTGTAAAATTAAATCTGACAGCCGTGTATGTGCCAGTGCAGGTCAGATAAGCGAAGCGCCACCCGACACAGTAAAGTACCTTGCTAATTATTATCAGTATTTTATGTTGTCGAGTGGCTGGAGAGTGCCATGAGCAGACATTGTTAACGCCCTTACAATGGGCTAAAATCAAGTGAAGAGCATAGCCTCGTTTTACTAACTATATTCTCATTGTATGCACAAACGAAAAGCCTGTTGCTTGAGAAAAGTAATATATTCTATTAGTTTTAGGCTCAATACCCGCACAATTTTTAACACCACACCCCAGATAATGAAGAGTTTTAAAACCCTTTTTGTAAGGGACTGAAATTATGTTCTTACCCTTGGTTTCATTTTTTGTATGTTGCTCTAATAATTCCTTGGCATGATTTTGACCTTTATTCTCAAAATAAACCAAGCTTAATAAAAATGAG
>NZ_JACJDN010000237.1:0-5714 GCF_014163565.1 Pseudoalteromonas sp. SR45-5
AATCGCAAAACCATTAAGTGAACACTTTAATGTTATTAACGTTGATTTACGCAACCACGGGCTTTCTCCTCATAGTGATGAAATGAACTACCCTGCAATGGCTCAAGATATTGTCGAGTTATTAGCACATTTAAACATAGATAAAGCTCATTTAGTTGGGCATTCTATGGGTGGGAAAGTCGCAATGGAATTAGCACTAACACACCCTGAACTGGTAAATAAATTGGTTGTACTTGATATCGCACCTGTTAGTTACCCTGCTCGCCACACAAAAATATTACAAGCATTAAAAGCAGTTTCAACGCAGTCAATAGACGATAGAAAGCAAGCTGATGCAATTATGCAGCCTTATATTGAAGAGCTGGGGGTTCGACAGTTTTTACTTAAAAGCCTCGCTAAAAATGAAGAAGGTCATTTTGCATGGCGATTTAACCTAAATGTGCTTGACGAAAAATATTCGACAATCACGTCCAATGTTAATGAAAACAATTCTTGTTTATGCGATACTCTTTTCATCAAAGGTAATGATTCTGACTATATATTGCCCGAGCATCGTACTGCAATTACAGCACGCTTTAAAAACACCAAGGCTAAAATTATTCATGGCGCAGGTCATTGGCTTCATGCTCAAAAGCCTCTTGCTGTTAATAAAGCGATAAATGACTTTTTAACTGCGGTTTAAAGCAATTTTAATCGCGTGTTTTTAATTCAGCGCACTAAATATATGAATATTTATATGCTATAGTACGCGCCGTTTAATTTAAAGGTTATACGTTGATGGTCAGTCAGTTAATTAACGAATTTGATACCCTAGGGTTGTATTTTGGCTTAGCCGGTATTTTCATATTCATCGGCATGGCAATTAAAGACGTACTAAAAAGTGGCAATGTACCAAAGTTCGGACAATACATTGTTTGGGGCGTGCTCTTTTTAGGTTGTTCAGGCTTTATTGCTAAAGGGCTTATTCAAGTATTTTGGCAAGGCGCAGGTGTAGGTTAAGCATGGCGAAGTCAGAAACAGATAGAACTACACTCGATTTATTTGAATACGAAAAACGCCCAGGCAGACCTAAAACCAATCCCCTTTCTCGGGATATGCAGTTAAAGGTAAATAAACGTAATCAAATAAAAAGAGATAAAGCACGTGGTTTAAAGCGTGTTGAATTTAAAGTTTCATCGCAGTTATATCAAGCATTGAGTGATATGGCAGATGCACAAAATATTAGCCGCAGTGCGCTGATTGAAACGATTTTACAAGAAAGATTGGCTATTGATACATAAAAGGTTTTAAATCCATGGCAAGTGTAGGCATTTTTTTCGGAAGTGACACAGGTAACACAGAACACGTAGCAAAAATGATCCAAAAAGAATTGGGTAAAAAGCTAGTGGCTGTTCATGATATTGCAAAAAGCTCTAAAGAAGAGATTGCTGAATTTGATTTAATCTTATTCGGTATCCCTACTTGGTACTACGGTGAAGCTCAATGTGACTGGGATGACTTTTTTCCAGAACTTGAGGAAGTAGACTTTGAAGGTAAACTTGTTGCTATTTTTGGTTGTGGTGACCAAGAAGATTACGCTGAGTACTTTTTAGATGCAATGGGCATGATCAACGATATTGTTACTGAACGTGGCGCTATTGTTGTGGGCCATTGGCCAAGTGAAAGCTATGACTTTGAAGCGTCTAAAGGTATGGCTGATGATAAGCACTTTGTAGGTTTGGGTATCGACGAAGACCGTCAACCAGAGCTTACAGAACAACGTGTTAAAGCATGGTCTGCTCAAGTATATGAAGAAATGTGTTTAAGTGAATTAGCTGACTAATTTACTGCATATATCGCTAGCTGTTTAAATAATTATCAAACAGTTAGCGTTTTAAGCTTTAGTGGCAATATATATCAATTGTTCTTTGCACTTAACGCTTAGGCACGTTATCCTGTTTGTTGCTAATGTGTCGTGTACATCTTTGCAAGATGTCTAGTATAACCAAATAAAATTGAGACAGATTTAATGACTGATCATAACTTGGAACTTAAAAAAGCCGGTTTAAAAGTAACTTTACCGCGTATTAAAATATTAGAGATTTTACAATCTCCAGATAACCAACACATCAGTGCTGAAGATGTTTACAAAATTCTTTTGGATCTAGGTGAAGAAATTGGTCTTGCAACTGTATACCGCGTACTTAACCAATTTGATGATGCGGGTATTGTAAGCCGTCATCACTTTGAAGGCGGAAAATCAGTATTTGAACTTTCTGGAAGCACTCACCACGATCATTTAGTATGTTTGAAATGTGGCAAAGTGGTAGAGTTTGAAGATGACATGATTGAGCGTCGTCAACTAGAAATTGCTGAAGAAAATGGTATTACTCTTACAAACCATTCTTTGTATTTATACGGTGAGTGTAATGATAAAGCAGCGTGTAAAGAATTTAGCGACGCTAACAGCTAATATCGCTTTTAAAAGCAATAAAAAAACCTGCTAAATGCAGGTTTTTTTTGTGCCTAAAAGACGATAATATTGAATATACCCAGTAAATCCTGGGTATATTTTAAGTATTATACCAATCCGCAATAATACTTAATCATTTCGCGGGGCTAAACGTGTCGCTACCTGCGTTAAAAAATGCTCATTTAGAACAACTAAATAGCGAATTTTTTGCCTAGCTATCAACACGTTTTTCCAGCCTCAAAATAGATCACTTAATTAAGCGAATTGGTATTACTTATTGAGTTTTAGACCATGAATCGCGAAGACCCACTGTTTGATTAAATACAACGTTCTCTGATTTAGAATCACGAGAGAAATAACCTGTACGCTCAAACTGAAAGCCCTGCTCTGCTTGTGAATTAGCAAGCGATGGTTCTAATTTAGCATTAGGTAAAACAACCAGTGACTCCGGGTTTAGCGTAGTTTCAAATTCCTCTGCAGCTGCTGGATTTGGTACGCTAAACAAGCGGTCGTATAAACGAACTTCTGCACTAATAGACTCTGGTGCTGAAACCCAATGAATAACACCTTTTACTTTACGACCATCACTTGGGTTTTTACCAAGTGTTTCGCTGTCGTAAGTACAAAAGATAGTTGTGATTTCGCCATTTTCGTCTTTTTCAACACGCTGCGCTTTAATAACATAAGCACCACGTAAGCGTACTTCTTTATCAAGTACTAAACGTTTGAATTTGTTATTCGCTTCTTCTTTAAAGTCTTCTCGTTCAATATAGATTTCACGAGTAAATGGAACATCACGACGCCCCATTTCTTCTTTATTTGGGTGATTAGCCACTGATAAAGTTTCAACTTTATCTGCATCGTAGTTTTCAATAACGATTTTAACAGGATCGAGTACAGCCATTGCACGTGGTGCATTTTCGTTTAAGTCTTCACGGATACAGGCTTCAAGCATGCCCATTTCAACCATATTCTCTTGTTTTGTTACACCAATACGCAAACAAAATTCACGGATTGAACCTGGTGTATAACCACGACGACGTAAACCTGCAATAGTAGGCATACGAGGGTCATCCCACCCTTCTACATAGTTATTTACTACTAGATCATTTAGCTTACGCTTTGACATAATAGTGTATTCAAGATTTAAGCGCGAAAACTCAATTTGCTGTGGGTGACACTCTAAACTAATGTTATCAAGTACCCAGTCGTATAAACGACGGTTATCTTGAAACTCTAATGTACATAATGAATGTGTAATACCTTCAAGCGCATCAGAAATACAGTGAGTGAAGTCATACATTGGGTAAATGCACCACTTGTCAGCTGTTTGATGATGATGAGCAAAACGTACACGGTAAATAATTGGATCGCGAAGCACCATAAATGAGCTTGCCATATCAATTTTAGCACGCAGTACACATTCACCTTCTTTGAATTCGCCAGCGCGCATTTTCTCAAATAACGCTAGGTTTTCTTCAACTGAAGTATCTCTATAAGGACTGTTTTTACCTGGCTCTTTTAATGTACCACGGTACTGTCGTGCTTCGTCTGCAGTTAAAAAACAAACGTACGCTAAGCCTTTTTCAATAAGCTCTACTGCGTAACCATATAAAGTATCAAAATAGTTAGAAGAATACTTTATGTCGCCATCCCAATTAAAGCCTAACCACTGTACATCCTCTTTAATAGAGTTAACGTAGTTAATGTCTTCTTTTTCAGGGTTTGTATCGTCAAAACGTAGGTTACATAAACCGTTGTAGTCTTTTGCGATACCAAAATTCAAACAAATTGATTTGGCATGGCCAATATGTAAAAAACCATTTGGTTCAGGTGGAAAACGTGTATGCGTTGTCGCATGTTTGCCACTTGCTAAGTCTTCATCAATTCGGGTTCTAATAAAGTTACTTGGGCGATTCTCAATTTCCGCCATAGGAGTGTGATCCTCTAAATATTACGTAATAACAAAACTAATGCATTATTACAAAAACATACACTAACATACAGCAATAGATTAAGGTTTATTTTAGATATTGATTAACTTTAATCCACTTGTTCAATTGTTTATGAATAAAATTTGTTTTAACGCAACATTTAGGTCATCAAAGCCAATTATAGTAGCTAAATAACCTACTTTATAAGGATTCTAAGATGGCGACACTTAATCAACACCGTGTATATATTCCAACTAATGCACGCGCTAACCACTATTTATTGGCTGAAATAATACCTAATGAAGCATTTTATAATAGCTTTAGCACTATAAACTGTTGCTACGAGCGTATTGCGCGTCAATTATTTGCATGTTGTGATGAGTATGAACTGCATAATGTACATTTATTAGCAAACGATAAACTACCGGTTGTACGCTTTCATGATGAGTCATATCAACTAGAAACCGACAAGCAGATGTTGTTTTTTTATAATCCTCGTTATCACGAAGCACATAAAATTTATTACTCATCAGATATAAAAAGTAAGAAAATACGTTTCTTGTTTTTAGCCACGGGTGAAGACTTACGTGCAAACTCAGCTTTGTTTCACAATAGAGTACAAAAAGTATTGACCCTTTTACAAGAACAGTTATTTATAAATCAGCCCCAATTTAAACTTCGCGATCACCAGCATCTAACTTACGATTTATTTGCTAAAGATAAGGGAAATAAAGAGAGTTATGGATATAAACTCAGAAGCCTCTTCCCTCGCTATCAATCAAGGCAATGTAATATTCCTAGTGACTATGCTGAAATGACTTACGCAACATTTACCATTGCGGTTTCTCGGGCCATCAAAACACAGTTTCAAACAATGGTGAACAATAACGATGTGGAAAAGTTTTATGATTACTTTGCAGATAGTTTTAAACGCGCATGTGAACAAAACAAACTAACACACGGTGCAATGCTAGCTAATGGCGCAATACCCATTGTCCGAAACAGTAAAATAGATAAAAATGAAGGTAATGCAGAGTTACAAAAGTTGAGTTTTGATGTTGAATCAAATGAAAATCAAATTAAGTATTTTTATGAAGCAACAAAATTAGTAGAAACACTACATTTTGTTATTGTCGCAACGCAGCAGGATAAACATGAAATTGGTTATGGCCGCTTTATGAACCAAGTAGAGAAAACAATTCATGCATTATGTAACGAGCTGGCCATAAATAAGCAACGACAAGATTTGTCTGTACGCTTTTTTCAGCATATTAGTTATCCGTTCTAAATTTACTTCAATAACAAAAAGGCCCGCATATGCGGGCCTT
>NZ_JACJDN010000238.1:0-5655 GCF_014163565.1 Pseudoalteromonas sp. SR45-5
TCAACTTTGGGAAAATACCATGGCGCTTTTGGAAATCGTCGATATAGGAGTCTACCTACAGTGTATGATTAGCAAGCTTAGTACCAACTTCATAAAACAATTAAAATTCAATAAAAACAATTAACTAAGCATCCACCTTAACTCATCAACTAATCCCCTTGTTCCAGTTTTGTGCACGTTTTTACCGCTCTGCACCAAATTAATTAGTATAATTTAGGTATGTTTTCTATTTTTTTATTTAGTTTTAAAACTTACTATTGATGAAATCAATGTCAGTTATTGAAAACAACAATTTCATTAATAATACACTTAGCGCTAGAGTGAAGTTAAGCCAACAAACTAAGAGTAATAATTATGACAACATCAAGCTTCACACAACAAGACGGGTTATTTATTGATGCTAACTTACATCAGTTTATTGAAGAGCAGTTATGCGCAAAAACTAACACCACTGAAACTTACCAAGCATTAGCTACTTTAGTTGATGAGTTTGGTTGTAAATGCCGTAAAACAAAGCACCAACCAAATGATGTATTAGAAGTGGATACATTGCTAAACGCATACCAACTTAAAAACCACCCACTTTGCCATGTTGATGCACAAACGACAGAAGCCGTTTTAGACGAATATTGCTGCCAGGTTCCTGCCATTATTGTTGTTGCGTTAATGGATACGCTTAGTGGTACGCAGTGCGATGAACCTCAAGCACATGAGATTTACCATCGTGCAGCGCAGTTAACCAACCGCCCTTGCATGCACAGAGTAAAAACTGCCTCAGCAGCTTAATAATGAATGTGTTTAAAAGTGCTCGATAACCTTCTTTGCAAAGCCAGTACAAGTTAAGGTTGTCGAGTTATGAATACTTGAGTTATCGCTCTGCTCTTGCGCTAAATCAAAGGTTACTTCACCGCTTTTAAATGTTTGCTCTAACGCATTTTCTATTAGTAATGCGGCCTCGTCCCATCCCATAAATTTAAGCATTAATACCGCACTTAAAATACTACTGCTGGGGTTTGCTTTATTTTGCCCTGCTATACGTTCAAACGTGCCGTGTGTAGGCTCAAAAAATGCGACATCGTTATTTAAATTTGCAGCAGGCATTATGCCAACACCGCCAACTTGTGCGCTCAGCATATCCGCTAAAAAGTCACCATTTTGATTAGTCGTCACCACTACATCAAATTGCTCTGGGTGCATTAAACATTGCTGCAGCATGTTGTCGGCTATAACTTCTTTAATAATTAGAGGTGCTTGATTTACTCGCTCTATTTGCAGCCAACGCCCATTTTCATGTGCAGTGGCATTAAATTCGCTTTGCGCAAGTGCATACCCCCAACGCTTAAATGCCCCATCGGTAAATTTAAGTACATTGCCTTTATGCACTAGCGTTAATGATTCACTATCGTTTTTAAGTGCATAGTTAATGGCAAAGCGCATTAGTCGCTCAGAGCCTTCTTTAGATATATTTTTAATACCAATACCGCATTCTTGTGAAAACCTTAAGCGGGTTACGCCCATTTCCTCACATAAAAAATCGAGCATTTTTTCGCTTTCTACACTCCCTGCTTGCCACTCAATACCTGAGTACACGTCTTCGCTGCTATCACGAAGCACTGTTATGTTTGTTAAAAAAGGATTTTTTAAAGGAGAAGGAAGTGCGCTAAAGCCTTTTATAGTTCGCATATTTACAAACAAATCCATTTCTTGCCTGAGTGCAACATTAAGCGATCTAAAGCCACCACCCAGTGGTGTGGTTAACGGCCCTTTTATGGCAATTTTGCAGGCACGTACCGCGTTAATTGTTTCTTGTGGAAACCAGTCACCGTCATACAGCTTTGCGGCCTGCTCGCCATTATAAACTTGCATCCAATGAATTTTCCGTGCACTTTTATAACAATGCTCAATTGCACTATCAACAACGTGGCGCATCACCGGCATAACATCCAGCCCCACGCCATCGCCATCAATAAAAGCAATGATAGGTTCTAACGGTATTTGCCAATGTCCTTGTGCATCAATAGTGATATTTTGGCCGTGCTCAGGAACTTGAATATGCTGATACGTCATGGCTAAAACCTAACTTAAAATAACGATTAATTGATTAAACCATGCTTAGCTAGAGGTGTCTGTATTTGTACTTTTATAGTTACTATCATTTTAAAAAATAAAGAATTAGGCGTGATTATTTATCCATTTAGTTGGTCTTGTATATTAAGCCTGGCGTAC
This sequence comes from Pseudoalteromonas sp. SR45-5, assembly GCF_014163565.1. NCBI lineage: Bacteria > Pseudomonadati > Pseudomonadota > Gammaproteobacteria > Alteromonadales > Pseudoalteromonadaceae > Pseudoalteromonas > Pseudoalteromonas sp. SR45-5. The sequence goes on from NZ_JACJDN010000238.1 coordinate 2,227, forward strand.
CAGTTATTAAATTACAGTGGAGCATTTTAATGAAATACTTTTTTGTACTGCTACTATCAATCAGCTCTTTTAACGTATTAGCCGCTGAAGTAGTCATACATAACCTTAGCTCGCTCTCAAGTAATGCTCAAAATACGGTGTCTACATGGGTTAATCAAAGTGTTGAAAAAACACAAAATACACTGGGGCCTTTAAAGCAAACCACTTTGCCTATTTATTTAAAACCGCAATACTTTGCTTTTGAGCCTGTACCTTGGGCTACAGTTAAGCGCAATAACCCCGATGGGATTGAACTACATATAGATCGCTACGCCAGTTTAAATGCATTCACTAAAGATTGGACGCTATACCATGAACTTTCGCATTTATATTTGCCGCTACTTCCCTACTCCGGTTTTTGGCTAAGCGAGGGTTTTGCCAGTTATATGCAAAACGTAATAATGCGTGACAGCGGTATAATCACCCAGCCACAGTTTGTACAACGTTTAAATGCAGGATTTGATCGTGCCCGCCTGCAAACCAAAACTAAAACACAGCCACTTAATAAGCTCTCTGCCGATATGTGGAAACAACGCGCCCAGCAACGTGTTTATTGGACGGGTGCGGCTTTTTTTGCACAGGCCGACCTTAAGCTACAAAAACAAGGTTTATCTGTCGCGGGTATAATAAAACAGTATCAAACATGCTGTAGACCCGCTCGTTCTAGTGCTAAAACCTTTATAAAAGAGTTAGATAAGTTATCCGGCAGCAGCATTTTTACAACGCTGTATGCAAAATATAATACCCGTACTGATTTTCCTGATATTAATAAAAAGCAGCTAAACACGCTTTAACGGCTGCTCTGTTTTATATAGCTACTATATTCAACCAGCCCTTGCGCATTAAAATTGGTTGAGTACTCGTTCATAAAACCATGCAAAAAATTGGTTTTATAGCACTTAACACCCGCTTTGGTGCTTAAAGCTTTAATAACTTCATCGACATTAAAGTGACTCTCACTTGCTGGGAATATGAATTCACAGGGTACATTTGCATCTAACGCTAAATAATTACGAATTTGCGACGGATAAAAGCCAATTAACTTTTTAAGGTGTGTATTGCCTGTTAATAACTGTGCCCGCCATGCTGCACTTGCCCCTGCGCTAAACGCAATACATGTGGTCGGCACTTTTAAACTCTCAAAGCATTCTAGAAGTTTGTCCGTGTATTTGTCATGGCCACACTGCTGTATAAAATTATTATAACTATCTTGTTCACTTTCAATAGCTTGAATCTTGTTATTGTATGGGTCAACAATCACTAAATTTGAACTAATTGCCTGTGATAACTTACTTAAAGCAGGGGTTAAACCATAAATATCACTCACTATTAGGTAATTCATACTTATCCTTTGGTAACTAAAAATGGGCTTTGTAAGCAGTTGATAAGATTTATTATAAATATTTTTATAATAAATAGCTTGCACACAATTTATATATAAGTTACCTTCCCTCTCTGGTTTAAAGAAACCGCCGCGGTTAACCATTTACCCTGATCCAGTAAGCCCCGCAAAACGTATATTTGAAAGCTAAGTTATTGTACGGCGAGAACCCCTTGAATAATACCGAGATGATTTTTTACTATCATCGCAAAAGTGTCATAAAGATCGTCAACACTGTAATGAAGCTAAACACAACATCGTTAATTTATTGACTGCAATTTGCTATACAAATATAGCGCAGAATAAATAACAAGAATAAAGTGAGTTTTATTATGTCTTATAAATATAACGGGTCTATGATCCAAATAGCACATCCAGTGCAATCAATTTCAGTAAACAAACATCGTGTAATCTTCAGTGATACACAAGGTTTAAAAAATGCATTATTTCAAAAAGCGAGTGATGCACGCCAGTTTGTTAAGTGGCTAAAAGCTAACTAAGCAACATATAACTTTAATTGCCATTCTATTATTGCAATTATTGATAAGATATTATGCCAGCCTTGTTGCTGGCATTTTACTTTTTAGCCCTTTATTGGTTACAATAGTTTTACAATAATAATTACTGGTAGCTGTTGTAATGCTCCGTATATTTTTAACTTTCTTACTTTTTTTCTGTCTGAGCTCAATAAGCAATGCTAGAACCATAAACTGGCTAGCGCACGATTTTGCACCCTATTATATTTTAAATGGTCAATATCAACACCAAGGCCGTGACGAAAGCATAATTTCTTTACTTGAAAAACAACTTCCTAATATTACCTTTAACCGCATGCTTATCCCCTCAGGTAAAGTAATTCAAGAGCTGTCTAATACTTCAAATAATGTTTGTGCGTTATCGCTTTATAAAAATGATTACAGAAAAGAGCATATTTATTTCACAGACGAAAGCTCAACAACAGGCCTCTCGCCTTCAATAGCAATGCATAAAAAGCTGGCCAAAGCGCTAAATATAGCAGAATCAAAAGAAGTATCACTACTCAATTTAATACAAGATAAAAAACTAACTCTTGGAGTTTCTATGAGCCGCTCTTACGGCCAAGAGATAGATACTTTAATAAACAGTACACCCAACATTGATTTAGTAATTAGACCCACACGCGATAGCCTAGCGAGCCTTACATATATGCTTAACCTAAAACGAATTGATATTTTGCTGGGTTACCCAAGCGAGCATTACTATTTAGCTAAATCAATGCACTTTGAAGAAAACTTAACGCAGCGTCCATTAACCGAATCTCCAGCGCTCAGTTATGGCTTTATTGGTTGTACTAAAAACGAGCAAGGCGCAAAAGACATCGCTATTCTTAATGAGCAGCTTAAAGTTATTAAAAAAACGCAGGCTTATAACGATTTACTTATGCGCTGGTTGCCAGAGGATTTAAGGCCTCTATTAAAGTCACGTATTAATAGCACAAAATAAACAAATTCAAAGTCGCTTAATTTGAGTTTCTGTTAAGCAAAAAAAACGCCACAGTAAGTGGCGTTTTTATATTCAATAACTGTATTACTTACGAACGCCTTCTATTGATAAAATAATATCAACATGAGTAGATGCAGGCCCTAAGTTGTAATCAATACCATAATCTGTAAGTTTAAGGCTGGTTTCGCCTTCAAAACCTACGCGGTATCCACCCCACGGATCTTTACCTTCACCCACTTTATCTATTTCAAAGGTAATAGTTTTAGTTACGCCATGCAGCGTAAATTCGCCGGTTACGTCGGCCTCTTCACCATCTTCATCAAATTTAATGCTGGTGCTTTTAAATGTCGCTTTTGGGTATTTATCCACATTTAAAAAATCTTTACCATGTAGGTGCTTATCACGCTCTGCATGGTTAGAATCAAGGCTTGTGGTGTCAATATTTACCATAATTTTTGATGCATCAGGATTTTTAGCATCGTAACTAAATGTGCCGTCAAAAGTATTAAAACGACCATATAACCAGC
>NZ_JACJDN010000239.1:0-5635 GCF_014163565.1 Pseudoalteromonas sp. SR45-5
CTCACGGTTTGCTCCGCTTCTTCTAATGCTTTAGCTGCTTTTTTAGCTTTAGCGCGAGCTATGGCCGCCGCTACGGCTGCTTTTTTATCATCAACAGGGGCATCACTTTGTGGCTCTTCACTTGTTGCTTGTTCAGCGTTATCTAATGCTTGTGCTGCTTTTTTAGCTTTAGCACGCGCAATGGCCGCCGCTACGGCTGCTTTTTTATCATCAACAGGGCCATCGCTGTGTGGCTCTTCACTTGTTGTTTGTTCAGCGTTGTCTAATGCTTTAGCTGCTTTTTTAGCTTTAGCGCGAGCTATGGCCGCCGCTACGGCTGCTTTTTTATCATCAACAGGGGCATCAGTTTGTGGCTCTTCACTCACTGTTTGTTCAGCGTTATCTAATGCTTGTGCTGCCTTTTTGGCTTTAGCGCGAGCAATGGCTGCAGCAACTGTTGATTTTTTATCATCAACGGGCGCAGCAGCGGCCGATTCATCTGTTTGAGATTTTTGCTCTTTATATTTACGCGCTTGTTCTTTACGTAGTGCGCGCTCTTTTGCTACTTCGCTGTTGTCAGGTTCTAATTCAGCAGATTGATCGCCTAGCTTTTTAGCTTTAGCGCGTGCAATAGCGGCTGCAACAGCTGATTTTTCATCGCCGTTATCTGATTTATTTTTAACACGGGCTAGTGCCTCAGCTACTTTTTGCTTTTCGTCAGCAGACTTAGCAGCAGGTTTACGTTTATGGCGGTTTTGGCGTTCTTCTTGCTCACGCTCTAAACGTTCTTTTCGGGCATCAAAACGCTCTTTTGCTCTGTCGGCTTTAATTTTGTCAGCTTGTTGTTCTTTAATTTCAACTTTGGCTATACGGTAGTACTGTACAAGAGGGATTTCGCTTGGGCACACGTATGCACAAGCACCACATTCAATACAATCAAATAAATTGTGCTCTTGTAGTTTGTCGTACTCTTTTGATTTAGCAAACCACTGCAATTGTTGTGGCAATAAAGAAGCAGGGCAGGCATCGGCACAGGCGCTACAACGTATACAGGCTTTTTCAGGGCCGGGTTCCGCTAGCTCTTTATGATCAGGCGCTAAAATACAGTTAGTTGTTTTAACTATGCCAATACGTACTGTGGGTAGCGTAAAGCCCATCATTGGGCCGCCCATCACAACACTTTGCTGCGGTACAGGAGAGAAACCTTGGCAATCTAGTAAATGCTTTATTTCAGTACCAAGCAGTGCCCATACATTTCCAGGTTTATGAATAGTGTTACCTGTTACCGTAACTATACGCTCAATTAGCGGTTTGCCTTCATAAACGGCTTGTTGTACGGCAAACAAAGTACCCGTGTTATGCACTAAAATACCAATATCGGCTGGAATACCAATGCTAGGAACTTCACGGTTAGTAAGTAATTTAATTAATTGCTTTTCACCGCCAGATGGATAAATAGTTGGCACCGTTTGAATAATAATTTTTGAGTTATGCTCAGCTGCTTGCTTCATTGCTGCAATAGCTTCAGGCTTGTTATCTTCTATACCCACAATGCACAGTGTTGGGTTTAAAAGTTGCTGCATTATTTCAATGCCTTGGATAACTTCTTTAGCGTGTTCGCGCATTAAAACGTCATCGGCAGTAATATAAGGTTCGCACTCAACAGCATTTACAATCAAAAATTCGATAGGTTGCTTAGTATCCGCTTTTACATAAGTAGGAAAACCAGCACCACCCATACCGCTAATACCGGCTTGGTGAATAATATTTATAAGATCGTCATGACTAAGCTCAGCAGGATTTTTATTTTTATTTAGAGCTACCCATTCGTCTTTGCCGTCTGGTTCAATAATAACACTTAGTTCTGGCAGGGCCGATGGATGTGCTGATGGCATAGGTGCAATATCAGTAACCACACCAGAGCTTGGCGCATGCACAGGTACCGACCAGTTAGCAGCAGGCTCTGTTAGTGGTTGGCCTTTTAAGACGTGTTGGCCTTTTTCTACAAGTAACTTACCGTTTGCGCCTATATGCTGCTTAAGCGCAACAATGAGTTTATCGGGCAAAGGTAGGCGAGTGATACTCGCACTATTAGAGAGTGATTTTTGTTGTGGTGGGTGTATGCCGCCAGGAAATGCCCACACGGTGCCTTTTTTTATTTGTTCAAGTAACTTGTCCACTCAAACCTCTAATCTATTTGTGTAACAGGAATAGCGTCTAGCTGCCATTTCCAGTTTTGTTTAGTTTCGGCTACAGGTAGCATATCAATGCAATCTACAGGGCAAGGCTCAACACATAAATCACAGCCAGTACATTCATCAATTAACACGGTATGCATTTGACGAGTTGCGCCTAAAATAGCGTCAACTGGGCAGGCTTGAATACATTTGGTACAGCCAATACATTCATCTTCGCGAATATAAGCCACTGTTTTTATAGGTTCTGCTTGCTCGCCACCGGCAAGTGGTTTTTCATCAACCCCCATTAAGCCGGCAAGCTTTTTCATGGTAGATTCTCCGCCTGGTGGGCATTTATTTATTTCATCGCCATTAGCTATGGCTTCGGCGTAAGGGCGACAACCCGGGTAGCCACATTGTCCGCATTGAGTTTGCGGTAAAATAGTATCAATTTGCTCAACAATAGGGTTACCTTCAACGCGAAAGCGAATTGCTGCAAACCCTAAAATAAGTCCAAAAATGAGTGCTAGCGAACCAATCGCTATCAAGGCATAAAACAAGGTCATATTAAAACTTCACTAATCCAGTAAAACCCATAAACGCCATCGACATTAAGCCTGCAGTGATCATTGCAATAGAGGCGCCTTTAAAAGGCGTAGGAACGTCAGCAGCTGCTAAACGCTCTCGTAGTGCTGCAAACAATACAAGCACTAAAGAAAAACCAACCGCAGCACCAAAACCATATACCGCAGATTGTAAAAACGAATGATCTTCTTTGATATTTAATAAAGCCACACCTAATACCGCACAGTTAGTGGTGATCAGCGGTAAAAATATGCCTAATAAACGATATAGGGTAGGGCTGGTTTTACGCACAACCATTTCGGTAAATTGCACTACAACGGCAATCACTAAAATAAAGCTCATGGTGCGTAAAAAGGCGATATCCAGAGGGATTAAAATATATTGATTAACTAAATAGCTAGTTACAGAGGCAAGGGTAAGCACAAACGTGGTTGCCAAAGACATACCAATCGCCGTATCAAGCTTACCTGATACGCCCATAAACGGACATAAGCCTAAAAATTGTACTAATACAAAGTTATTAACCAGAACGGTTCCAATCAATAACAAGACATATTCTGTCATGTGTGCCTCACGCTATTAAAGTCCTGCTTATTATCCTTTTTTCTGCCCCGATAAACAACATTTGCGAGTCGTTATCAGTTAAATAAACGCAAGGACAAACATATTGATCACAAGGCTGTAAAATTAATGTGATTTTGATGTAAGGAATTAGTCAAATAGCAGAAACAAAAAAAGAGCAACGAATGCTCTTTTTTGTATTAATTGAAAACTAATTAAATGTCTTTAGGTTTTTCTATGTAATAACCTTGAACGCCATCTAAACACAACGTTTCTATAATGTGTTTCTCTTCTTGGCTCTCAACGCCTTCAGCAAATACGCTAACACCAATGCGGTGGGCTAAATCGACCATTAAGCGCATAAAGTACTGATTATTTTTATCATCTTCTAGGCCGCGAGTATAACTTGCATCCATTTTAATAAAATCAGGTTTTAAATCGCGGAAAAACTTAAATGAAGTTAAGCCAACACCAAAACGTTCAACTGTAACGCGTGCGCCAACACGGTGAACCATGTCGATAAAGCGCTTACTAGCTTTGATGTTTTGCTGTAAACCAAACTCGCTTACCTCAAATACTAGTTTAGATGCAATATGCGTATCTTTCAATAATCGGCGCTCTAGCCAAATTACAAACTGATCGTTGTGTGCACTTGAGGCTGTTACGTTTAAACCAAAAAACTTTTCAGATAAATTACGGCTTTTAACTTTTTCAAGAGAAGAGTCGATGATCAGGCGATCAATTTCTATTGCCATATCAAGTTTTTCGGCCATTGCTAAAAAAGAAGCGGTAGGCAGTACTTGATTGTCTTCTGTTTTAAATCGAACTTGTACTTCAGCGTAGGCTTTAATACTTTTACCAAGTGGCATAATGTTTTGCATCACTAAATGCACACGCTTAGATTCAATAACTTCCTTAATAACCTTACGCCAGTTTTGATTACCAAACCCCGCACTTACGTTATTAACTAAATCGGTTTCGCGTTGTACGTGCCATGCATTAACTTGCTTTGACTGCGCCATGCTCATCGCGTTATCAACAACAGAAAGTAGTTCGCCTAATGGTTTACCTTTTTCGTAACCTACAATACCCGTATTAGCTACCGAGCTTAACTCTTGGTTTTGTTGGTACTGCGTGAAGCGCGATTGCAGGTTTTCACCAAAGCGCTCAGCTTCTTTTAAAGGAATGTGGGGGAGTACTACCGCAAAATCAGAGCTGTTTAATCTAAATACTTGGCTACCAGTGTAAGTGCCGCTTATGTGCTTAATAATATCGGCAACGCCTTTAACGTACTCATCACCTTTTTGATAACCACGGGTTTGGTTTATAGCTTGTAGCTCGCTACAACGTACCATAGCTAAAGAGCCAAATGTACTTTGCTCAGTGTTTTCAATATTTTTTTCGTAGTACTCAACAAACATATTACGATTACCAAGCGAGGTAATTACATCTTTGTACGCTTCATGCTTGATAGTCATAGCAGCGCTTTGTATGTCTTCGTTTTTGTTTTTTAAAAAATGTGATAACCGATTAAAACTAGGTACTAAATCTTTTCCCATTTTTTTCAATCGAGTGCCATCTAATGCTGTTTCTAAATCATTATCAACTTGGTTTTGATTGATATAAATATCGATAATGTCAGCAACTGTTGTACTTATATTTTTATTTAAATGATAAAAAATAGATTTCATTAGAATTATTGGAATAATAACTAAAATGGCAGAAATCAAAATAACAATAAAAAGGGACGTTTGTAGCTGCGACGCTAAATGCTCAATGTTAAGTACAAATTCAACTTTTATATCTGCGGCATCGTTTACAGCAAACTGTGGGCGTACAGAGTTAAAGTTAGAGAGTACAAAATCAGCAAACATTGGTAATTGAGTAGGGGGGTTAATGCTAAATACTTCAGCACCTTGGTAATCTCTTAGAGTAAAGCTTGAAAACGTATTACCATCTGCAATTGATTGTTTTAAATTTTGAGCAGAAATATCGTCTAAAGAAAGGTCATTAATATACTTAGTAACAGTCGTTTGTGCATTTTTTTGTGCATCACTTACCGCAGTATCAAAGCTTATAGATATGAAGTAGCTTCCTGCTGCAACACACAATAACCAAGAGATAATTTGTATAAAAATAAGTTTTTTAAATCCAGCCATGTTTTCAGTCTTTTAATAATCAAAAGGGAAGGAATCAAGTCCTTGATTAATAAACTAAGTACAGCGCATTAAAGAATTAAACTAATGCTTTAGTTATATAAGGAAGAGTAGTGGAAATAGCTTGGAATGTCTATGAAATTCTTAGAATTGGCTCCCCCTCCCCGACTCGAACGG
>NZ_JACJDN010000023.1:0-15519 GCF_014163565.1 Pseudoalteromonas sp. SR45-5
ATCAGCTATCAGCTATCAGCTATCAGCTATTAGCTATCAAACACATTCCTTGCACGAACCTGCTAATATTCCTTATTATCCGTATCAATACCTATATCAATCTGCCGATGCTCTGGGTAAATGCTTATGCATTGCGCTGTATCTCTCTTCTCGTAACTTTTACCGCAGTTAGCTTAACGCCAGGTTTAACCCCAATTCGCTTAATTAAGTAATCTATTTTGATGTAAGAAAAGCATGTCGATAATAAGGAATAATTCGTTATTTAGTTGTTTTCGGCAAATGATCCTGCATTGCTCTATCTCCTGCATCCATGCAGTCGTATACCAGAGATTTTTAACACTGCTAGGCAGGCTCTAAGTATTATTGCTAATTGGTATAGTCATTAACTTAATAGTGTTGTACTTGTAGAGCTCTTGAGAGGGTTTAAGTTTTTGCATGAGCATAGAGATGAATTAAGGGTATTTAATCAATACAGAGCTTTTAGGGTTGGTTAGATGTCAGAGCTGCCTGTTATACCAAACTGTATAATTATTTAAACAATCTAACGATAAACTACTCCATCTAGTTGTTAAAACTTTTTATTGTACACAAAAAAGCCAGCACGTTATATGCTGGCTTTTAGTCTGTAAATGCTTAGCTTAGTTAAGCAGCATCAGCTTCTTTTTTAACGCTATTACGTGCGGCTTTTCCTGCAAGTAAGTCAGCAGGGTCGAAGTCATCAACGTTAATAACATCTAAACGAGATTGCTCAACAGCAGCTAGTTTATCAGCCTCTGCTTGGCTTAAAATGCCTGCTTCAAGTCCCATTTGCGCTACTTTATCAAGCTGGAAGAATGGCAGTTTAAGGCCTTTCTCTTTACATACTCTTTCAAATAATGGCTCAACGTCTAGGATGTCTTTAAGCGTTTGCTCTTGACGACCCACAAGGTTAAGCGGCTCATTTTTTAAGTATACGTAGCTTGCTAAACGGTTACGCGTTTCACTAGGTACTTGTAGTAGTTGTGCTAGTTTATGCTCAAGTTGGTCAGTTGGTTTACGAACCGGGCGACCAAACGGGAATAACAATACTTTTAACACGGCACGTAGTGGAGCCGAAGGCATGTTATTAATTAAATCAGCAAGTGCACGTTGGCAATGGTAAAGGTGATCTTGGCAACTCCATTTTACTAGCGCAAAATCTTCTTTTTTACGGCCTTCATCGTTGTAACGCTTAAGCGTTGCAGACACTAAGTATAAGTAACTAAGTAAGTCACCTAAACGTGCTGAAATACGTTCTTTACGTTTTAGTGAGCCACCAAATACTGCCATGCTAATGTCTGACATAAGAGCAAGTGATGCACTAAAGCGTGACGCTATACGGTAAAACTCAGCGGTTTCGTCGTTGTACGGCACACTTGTAAAACGAGCGCCGGTAAGTGCAAGCCATTTAGTACGTACAAGGTTCGACATAGTAAAACCAATGTGACCCATTAGCGCTTTATCAAATACGTTAAGCGCTTCTTCGCGGTCTTCAATTTCGCACGCACCTAGTTCGGTAAGTACAAATGGATGACAGCGAATTGCACCTTGACCATAAATAATCATATTACGGGTCAAGATGTTTGCACCTTCAACAGTAATGGCAATAGGTGCCCCTTGATAGCCACGACCTAAATAGTTATTTGGCCCAAGCATGATGCCCTTACCGCCAAGTACATCCATTGCATGAATAGTTGCATCACGCATTTGCTCTGTCAGGTGGTATTTAATAATGGCAGAAACTACCGATGGCTTTTCGCCTAAATCAACCGCACCCGTAGACATACTAACCGCAGCATCAGAGCTGTAAGCGTAACCAGCAAGTTTTGCTAGTGACTCTTCAACACCTTCCATTTTACCAATAGGTAAACGGAACTGACGACGAATACGGCTATACGCACCCGTTGCAACGGCAATCATTTTAATGCCACCGGCAGAATTTGACGGCAATGTAATTGCACGACCAACCGATAAACACTCAACCAGCATGCGCCAGCCTTGACCAGCCATATCTGGACCACCAATAATATAATCAAGTGGTACGAAAATATCTTTACCGCGAGTAGGACCATTTTGAAATGGTACGTTAAGCGGGAAATGTCGACGACCAATTTCAACTCCAGGAGTGTCCGTTGGAATAAGTGCACAGGTAATGCCTGGCTCTTTATTGTCGCCAATTAGCCCATCTGGATCTTGTAACTTAAACGCAAGACCAAGTACGGTAGCCACTGGGGCAAGTGTAATGTAACGCTTATTCCACGTTAAACTAACACCCACAACTTCCTCACCATTCCATTGCCCTTTACATACCACACCGTAGTCTGGAATTGAGCTTGCATCAGAACCCGCTTCTGGCGAAGTTAATGCAAAACATGGAATTTCTTGACCGCTCGCTAGGCGCGGTAAGTAATGATCTTTTTGCTCTTTTGTACCATAGTGTTGTAATAATTCACCTGGGCCTAAAGAGTTCGGTACACCAACAATTGACGAAAGTAATGTTGATTTACTTGTTAGTTTTTGAAGTACACAAGACTGTGCAAATGCAGAAAATTCTAAACCGCCGTATTCTTTTTTGATGATCATGGCAAAAAATTTATTATCTTTTAGATACTGCCACACATCTTGAGGAAGGTCGGTTAGTTCGTGCGTTGCTTCCCAATCGTCCAACATGCTACAAACTACTTCAACAGGGCCATCAACAAAGGCTTGCTCTTCAATAGTAAGTTTAGGAACTGGGTATTGGTGAAGTTTTTTCCAATCTGGGTTACCGCAAAATAAGTCAGCTTCCCACCACGTCGTACCGGCATCAATAGCTGATTTTTCAGTATCAGACATGCTTGGCGTTACTTTTTTAAACGTAGCAAAAATAGGCTTGATGATATATTGCTGACGAAGGCCAGTAACAGAAAGAGGAACCGCGATGATCAAAAAGATCAACCAGCTAATTAAACCAAAAGCACCCGCAAAGGTACCAATTAATAAAGTAATAGCCGAAACACCAAGTGCTGTGTTCCAACTTGCTCTGTGGTAAACCGCAGTGCAAAGCAACGCGATTAGAACCAGTGTAAATATGAGTGTCATTTTTATTCCTTAATAGAGGTCAGACCACCTCACTTAGAGTAGCGCTAGTAACAGTAATTTTCAAGTACATAACGATGTTAAATTGTAGTAGAAAGTAACTTAAATACGATATTTAATTACCCGACAGAGGAACGCTCAATAACTATCGTATAGTCAAAGCATTAGCCGTAAGTAGTGTTAACGTAAAAATAAATAAATCTAATAGCAAAATGACACTTTTTAAGTAAGTATAGCCGTTATAGCGGGCTGCAATTTAGTGTACGCTTAATACACAAATATAACGCTATTTATTTTAATGTATGGTTTTTAAGGGTTATTTTATTAATGTGTGAATTACTTGGCATGTCAGCCAATGTGCCTACCGATATTTGTTTTAGTTTTTCAGGCCTTTTAGAGCGTGGCGGGAACACGGGACCACATAAAGACGGGTGGGGCATTACGTTTTACGAAGGTAAAGGTTGTAGAACCTTTAAAGATCCGCAGCCGAGTTATCAATCTGAAATTGCAAAGCTCGTTAAAGCATACCCCATTAAAAGTGTCTCGGTTATTAGCCATATTCGTCAAGGTAATCGCGGGCGAGTATGCCTTGAAAATACTCATCCTTTTACGCGAGAGTTATGGGGGCGTGAAATTACTTACGCTCATAACGGGCAGCTATCTAATTATCATGATTTAAAACCGCAGTACTATCGCCCAGTGGGTAACACCGATAGCGAACTCGCTTTTTGTTGGTTGCTTGATAAAATTCGCGAAAAATACCCAAACCGTCCAAGTAATATGGCGTCGGTTTTTAGATACGCGGCTAAGCTTTCGCAAACTCTGCGTGAAAAAGGGGTGTTTAATATGTTATTGACCGATGGGGTGTTTGTTTTAGCGTATTGCACTAATAACTTACACTACATAACGCGCCGTGCGCCATTTGGTAAAGCAACGTTGATTGATGCCGACATGGTGGTTGATTTTCAACAAGAGACCACACCAAACGATGTAGTGACGGTAATAACAACAAGGCCATTAACTAACGATGAGCGTTGGCAAAAAATGGAGCCTGGGGAATTTGCATTGTTTAAAATGGGTGAGCTAATTTAGCCCACCTATTTTAAATACTAACTTAACTTTGGTTTAATTAAATTTAGTTAGCTTCTTGAGGTTGTTGTGCTGTAGCAGGCGCAACAGCTGTAGGCGCAGTAACAGTAAATGAATTCATTTGAACTTCAAACTGCTCCATACCTTTTTCGCCTTTCCACATACGTACCAGCATGTAATCCATTTCTGGCGCAAACCATGCAATTGCTTGGCGTTTATCGTTATCGTATAAACGCTTCACTTTAATGGCTTCTACATTTCCGATAGGTAGGGAGATCATCTCTTTTTCAACAACTTCGAAGTTGTAGTCGCGGCGGTTACCTTTTTTATCTATAAGGGGGAATGAAAAGCTTGTTTTGCCTTTTTTCAATCCTTCGCGCACTTGCACTTGGTACGAAATAGCATCCTGAAATTCATCAGTCCATTCGCATTTAAGTGGGTATTCACTAGCGCTGCTAGTCACTACTTTGTTTGTTGTATCAAAATCAATTTTGTAATCTTTATCAGGGCCTGTCCCTGTACGAATCATGTTGTAATGATGCGGGGTAACCTTGCCATCTTTAAAGGTAAACTTTGATGTTTCTTCACGAGAGTCAGAGAAAATCATCCACTCAATATTGCTGTGGTATGTTAATTCATAAGTATCGTCGCCCGTTTTTTTGAGCTCACGAACAGCCTCACCATGATTTTTGCCTTTGCGTAAAATATCGTAATTAGCTTGATACTGGGTCAATTCGCCTGCAATTAGGCTAGTTGGAAGTAAAGCGCCCGCACATAACAACAGGGCACTTATTTTTTTATTGTGGGTAGTGCGCGCCGTGTGCAGGAAGTTGTTTTTTGTCAAGAACTGCATAATCTGCTTCCATAGTAAGTCTGTGTTCACTGAACCACTTGACCACCAAAGGATAAATTATATGCTCTTGCTCATGCACGCGTTTTGCTAATGTTTCTGCTGTATCATCCTTGAGTACAGGTATTTGCGCCTGAAGAATAACGGGACCGCCGTCTAATTCTTCAGTAACAAAGTGAACACTTACGCCATGAACATCGTCTTTTGCATCAATTGCTCTTTGGTGGGTATTCAGCCCCTGATACTTAGGCAACAAAGATGGATGAATGTTCAACATTTTTCCAACATATTTTTGCACTAAGCCAGGAGTAAGAATACGCATAAACCCAGCTAATACAACTAGATTTGGCATAAAAGAGTCGATAACGTTCATTAATTGCGCATCGTACGCTTCGCGCGAGTCAAAATCTTTATGACTGAGCACTTTTGTAGCAATACCTGCTTGTTTTGCACGCTCTAGGCCATAAGCGTCTGCTTTATTACTAATAACAGCCGCTATATGCCCGTTTATCTCGCCACGTTCGCAGGCATCTATGATGGCTTGTAAATTAGAGCCACTACCTGAGATTAAAACTACCAGACGAGTCGGTGCCATTACTTAGCACCACCTACAATTTCAACTTGCTCTTCGCCAGCTGCTGCATCTTGAATTTCACCAAGGTGCCATGCATTTTCGCCCAAGTCTTTTAGCATTGTTAAGCTTTGCTCAAGTTTGTCAGCAGGGACTACTAAAACCATGCCTACACCACAGTTAAATGTACGGTACATTTCGTGTGTAGTAATGTTGCCGTTTTCTTGTAACCAATTAAAAATTGGTGGCCACTGCCAGCTATCACCTTTAACTACAGCTTTTGCTGAAGCGGGTAATACGCGTGGAATGTTTTCCCAAAAACCGCCGCCAGTAATATGCGAAAGCGCATGTACGTCAACGTTTTTGAATAACTCAAGTAAAGGTTTTACGTAAATACGCGTAGGCTCAAGTAGAGTTTCGCCTAATGTTTTACCTTCAAAGTCAGCGCTGGTATCAGCTTTTGACACTTCAAGTACTTTACGAATTAAAGAGAAGCCATTTGAATGAGGACCGCTTGAAGCAAGTGCAATAAGCTGATCGCCTGCTGCTACTTTTGTGCCATCAATAATTTTTGATTTTTCTACAACGCCTGTACAAAAGCCTGCCATGTCGTAGTCTTCACCATCATACATACCTGGCATTTCAGCTGTTTCGCCACCAATTAGGGCACAACCTGAAATTTCACAACCTTTGCCAATACCTGTCACTACGTCAGCTGCTGTGTCTACATCTAGTTTACCAGTTGCATAGTAATCTAGAAAAAACAGGGGTTCAGCACCTTGAACAATTAAGTCGTTTACACACATTGCAACTAAATCAATACCAACCGTATCGTGTTTTTTTAAGTCGATTGCTAAACGTAGTTTAGTACCAACACCATCTGTGCCTGCAACTAATACTGGTTGCTTGTAGCCTTCAGGAATTTCGCAAAGTGCGCCAAAACCACCAATTCCGCCCATTACTTCAGGACGACGAGTTTTTTTAACTACGCCTTTAATACGCTCAACAAGTGCATTACCAGCGTCGATATCTACGCCCGCGTCTTTATAGCTTAGAGACTGTTTTTGTTCGCTCACAGGTTTTCCTCAAAATAGTTGTTTTGGGTTGCTTAGAAACGCGCGTATTTTACAACAATTGCAAGGTCGCGGCTAGCGTAAATGTAATTTTGAAATAATTAACAAGGACACTTGTCCGCTGTTTGTTGTTTAAATAAACAAAAAAACGCCCGTAGGCGTTTTTTTAGTATTAAAGGCGTTAAATTAACAGCTATGCTTTTGCGGTTAATATGGCTCGAAGTGGAGCGGGGTAGCCTTCAATTGTTTTACTTGTATCGTTTGGATCTAAAAAATCGATTAACGATTCGTTTTCCATCCAGTCGGTTTTACGTTGCTCTTCAAGCGTGGTAATAGCGCAATCTTTTATTTGCACATCTTTAAAGCCAACGCGCTCCATCCACAGCTTTAATGCTGCAGTACTTGGAATAAACCAAACGTTGCGCATTTTAGCGTAGCGGTCGGTTGGGACTAATACCGTGTTTTCGTCGCCTTCAATTACTAGGGTTTCAAGTACGAGTTCGCCGCCTGGGCGAAGCTGCGCTTTTAACTGCGCTAAAAAGTCGATAGGTGAGCGACGATGATAAAGTACACCCATAGAAAAAACAGTATCAAACGCTTTAAGCTCGGGTAATGCTTCAACGCCTAGTGGCAGTAAATGTACGTTTTCATCTGGGTTGTAGTGTTTAATTGCCTGAAACTGACATAAAAATAAATCAGATGGATCAATACCCACCACAAACTCTGCGCCTTCACCGCGCATACGCCATAAATGATACCCTGAGCCACAACCAATATCTAAAACAGTGCGGCCTTTTAATGGCTCAATATGAGGAAGCAGGCGGTCCCACTTCCAATCACTGCGCCACTCTGTATCTATTTCAATACCGTGCACACTAAATGGGCCTTTGCGCCATGGCATCATGCGTTTTAATAAATGCATGGCTTGCTTTTGCTCGCCATCACTCATCTCTCCTGGCGCGCCAATTTCTACCTTAGTAGAAATATCAACATGGGAAGTTGCCACCTCAGGCAAGTTTTTAAGTACTTTTTGCCATTTAGGCAAATCACCATGGCTAGCCTCGTTTTGCCAATGTTTTAATTGAGCAGGGAGGGTTTCTAGCCAGTGACTAAGTGGGCTTTGTGCGATAGATGCGTAAAATTGGTTAAACCATTGAGACATGGATGACTCTCTTTATTTAATTGCTACCATTGAGCAAAAATTAAAACATTGATACCACACTTGAGTTTGGCTAAAACCAATATCTTGTAAGCGAGTAAAGTGAGCGCTTAGTGTATCTGGGCGCATAACGTTTTCTATGGCGGTACGTTTTTGGCTTATTTCAAGCTCTGAGTAGCCATTGTGACGTTTAAAGTCGTGGTGCAAATCAATTAATAGGTTATCGCATTGCTCGTTTTCGGCTTTAATTTTTTCGCTTAGCAGCAATACACCACCAGGCTTTAAATTAGCGTATATTTTTTCAAGCACGGCTTGGCGCTGCGCATGTGGAATAAATTGCAGTGTAAAGTTCATTGCTACTACTGAGGCGTTTTGAATCTCAAGCTCGTTAATATCGCCCAAAGTAACAGTAACCGGCACATCCGATTTAAAACCTTGTAAGTGCACCTTACAACGCTCAACCATAGCTTGAGAGTTATCTACCGCTATTATATGGCAGTTATCGGTGCGAATGTTACGGCGCATGCTAAGCGTGACTGCGCCCAGTGAGCAGCCTAAATCATAAAGATTTGAGTTACTTTGTGCGTACTCACCCGCAAGTTTACCCATAGTGCTTACAATGGTGGCATACCCAGGTACAGAGCGCTGGATCATATCTGGAAAAACTTCGACTACATTTTGGTCAAAGCTAAAATCTTTTACTTGTTGCTCAGAGGCATAAATACTGTCTTTTATGGTCACGAAGGCAGTCTCTTTGTAAATAATGGCGCTATTTTAACATTTTATACTGGATAGTCAGTGATAAATTCAGTAGCTTGACTAGAATTATGAATAATAAGTACAAAAGAGAAGATTAAATGAGCAAAAGTAAGGTCATCAGCACAGACGATATATTAGCAACCCTTTGTCATTCAGTGACAGGTGTACTCACATCAGCCAGCGGTAATGGTATTAGCTACTCAGCCATGGTGCAAAAAATAACACGTACATGTATGCGACCAGATATTGGTTGCTTTGTTTTATTTGACGGCGGTTTTACAGGGCTCGTAATTACCAACTTTACTTCGCAAGCGGCGATGGAAATTTATGGCGATTACATGCGCAATATGGGAATGCCAGAAGATGAAATAGCGCATAGCCATTTATCAGACGACGTATCAAACGTACTAGGCGAGTTGATGAATCAAATTGTTGGCGACTTTACGTCTAAAGTGCGTGAGCAATTACATACGTCTATTACGCAAAACCAGCCAAAAATGATGGCAATAAACAAGCAAGTGCAAATATCGGTAGATACCACGATGGATCGCCCGCAAGCCCGCCGCGTAACATTCACGACAAGTAAGCAAAATATTTTTTACTTGGAATTAGCGATGGATAAAACAGAGTTCATTAAATTACACGACTTTGATATTGCAGAAGCACTCGACCCAGACGACATAATTGAAAACGAAGCACGAAAAAAAGCGGACAAAGAAAAATCATCTAAAGCAGTAGAACAAGATGATGGCGATGATGATTTTATGGCAGGCCTAGGGCTTTAAGTCTATTTACGTAGGTTGGGTTGAGAGAAACGAAACCCAACGACTGCTCAGCTATTAATCTTTAGTTATGAGTGTTCAGGTTAGTGATTAAAATAAAAGCGCGATTTATATCGCGCTTTTGCGTCATGTTAGCTTTATTTGAATAAGTAAACCTACTCTTTAAATTTATAGCCCACACTATAAACCGCTGCTATTGGGTTTAGCCCTGCTTGAATGTCGTTAATCTTTTTTCGTATATTTTTAATATGTGTATCTATGTTGCGATCGGATATGTCGGTTGTGTCGCTATATACGTTATTAATAATATCTTCGCGGGTAAAAACACGCCCTACGTGGCTTATAAATAATAAAAATATTTTAAACTCGACGGCGGTAAAGCCAATACTTTTGTCGTTTAGGCGTGCTTCGTAATCGTCTTTGTGTAATTGGAAATTATTATGATTAATGATGTTGGTTTTAGGCTGGCTGGTCCTTCTTAGTACGGCTTTTATGCGTGCTACAACTTCTTTGGGGCTGAAGGGTTTGCATATGTAGTCATCGGCGCCGAGCTCTAAACCCAGTAAGCGGTCTATTTCTTCACTTTTTGCGGTAAGCATAATAATAGGCAGACTTGAAAAGGCTCTTATTTGCTTACATAGCTCTATGCCATCAACATCTGGCAGCATTAAATCAAGAAGTATTAAATCTACTGCGTTTTGTTTTACAAAACTAACTACACCTTTGCCACTATTAAAGTGCTCAGTTTCGTAATTTTGTTGCTTAGCGTAGGCAATAAGTACCTCGGCAATGTTTTCTTCGTCTTCAACGATAAGTATTTTTTGTGATGCCATTATTTTAACCTAAAAGTGTCAGCGTTATTTTTACCTCTAGCCCACCGAGTGGTGAGTTGTGCAACGATATTTGACCGCCATGTGCCTCTACTATTTGTTTGCAAAGTGCAAGTCCTAAGCCCGAGCCGCCGTGCTCTCGGCTTCTAGATTTTTCAACGCGATAAAAACGCTCAAACAATTTTTGTAAGTCGTTTGGTAAAACACTTGGGGCTGAATCTTGTAAAATAAGCTCAATGTTATTGGGTCTTTTGTGGGCAAGTATTATTACTTGCCCACCTTTATGCGTGTATCTGCAGGTATTTTCTAACAGGTTTGAAAATAATTGTATAAGGCGTTCTTTATCACCATTTATTATACATTTGCCGGCTTTGGTTAAGCTTTTGCTATCTACATTTAATTCATGCTCTTTAAAGCGAGCGGTGTAGTTTTCAATTGATTGCTCAAAAATAGTGATTAAATCAATGCGCGCATTGTTATAGGTTAAATTAACGCTATCTGTTTGTGCTAGTTGGGCTAGGTCGTCAACAATGTGGCTTAAGTTATCTACTTGGTTTATGAGTAAATTAATGCGCTTTGTGTCGGCTGTAAATACGCCATCTTGAACGGCTAGTAAATGCGAGCGTAGTACGGTAAGTGGGGTTCTTAATTCGTGGGATGTGTCTGACACCCATTGAAACCGCATTTGTTGGTTTTGCTCAAGCGTGTGGGCTAAGGCATTAAAGTTGTTGGATAGGGTACCTAGCTCATCTTTACTAGAGGGAATTATTCTGCTGGCAAAATTTCCTTTTGTTAACTCATCGGTGCCAGTCACTATTTGCTTTATTGGTTTTATTAAATGGCGAGATAACACAATAGCCATAATAAATGCGAGCACAATAACGAGTAACGTGATCATAAAATAGTTATGAAATTGCGCTGCTAAAAAGGCTTCTGCTGGGCTACTTTGTACAAGTTTTGAAGGGACTAAACCTATCCAGCCTATAACGTTATTGTTTAATAAAATAGGCTCTATATGTGGGTTGTCGTTTAAATTAGCTCTACCAACAACAACCTTTTTATTTTGATCATACAAACTTATACGTTGCCCTGTTTTAAGGGAACCTGCAGGTAAGTGTACCCACAATAAAGAGGGCGTTGCATTGCTGCTATTTGGTTTGGGTGGGGTGCTTGTGTGTTTATTCGTTTTAGGCTCGCCTGGCTTTTTTTGTGGCTCTACAATAGAGCGCCATAATTGCGTGTTTTGCGTAATGGGTTGCCAACTGCCTAATTCGCTATAAAGCTCAATAAGTTGATGCTTAACCATTGCGACATGCTTTGTTTCTTCTTGTTCAACAAAGTCGTTAAAACCTGACGAAAAGGTCATGTATATAAACACAAACATAAGTCCAACAAGGGCGATATTAGTGATAAAAAAAGCTAAAAAGAATTTATGTATTAATTTCACTGATTGGCAAATAGTAAAAATCATGACGTTAACGTACCAAGCAGTATTGCATATTGATTATGTGCCTACAATTAGCGTATTTAGGGAGTTGCTTACTAAAATCCTTTTTAAGTAAGCTTTTTAGGTATGTTGATATTTGGACTAGAACTTTATTTTTGCGGTATCGCCAGCACCCAGTAACTTATATTGTGGTTTTACAAAGCTTGCGTGAACTGCACCTAAACTTTTAGGGAACGATATGGCAAGCTCATCTACTGTTGTAAATGTGTGCTTCGCTTGAAAAACAATTTCTAGGTCGTGCGCTTCGTTGTTGTTGCTGGTGGTAAAAGTGACGCGTTCAAACACGATAACTTGCTGATTTACACGTAAGCTCGTTTTTTGTTTAAGTGCATTTTTTGCAAACTCTTCTTGTTGCTCTGCACTTAAGTTTGTAGGCATAAGCTTATCAATATCGCCCATAAGCCATGCTTGCTCGCTTTGCAGCGCTGAAATTAAGTGCTCAGCATTAGTTAATACTTTAACCTCAACTTGCCCGTCTCTTAAAATTACTTGGGCTGTTGTGTTTTTTAATACATGGGCACTCACTTGAGCGCTCATACTTGTTAAAATACACGCGAGCATTAGCCATTTTAATTTTTTTAAAAAATACATAATTACTACCTTTTATTGAGGTTGCTCAATAATTGCTTTACAAATAAGGGTGTTGTCGGTTTCTAAGTCTTCGCCCCATATGAATTTTGCATTTTCATCCCAGTTAATATCGTCGTAACCGTCTTTTGGTCCTACATCGGCAAAGTTGTGCTCTACTGCATTAGCCCAGTTTGCGTTATCAAAGTTACTTTGCAGCCAGTTAGTTGGTGCTTCTTTTGACATAAACGTACAAACGCCTTCGCCCGCGACAGGGTTTGATTCGCTTTCGCATAATTTGTTGAGCGGCGCTTTGTGCAGTATTTCGCATTTAAAGCTTTTATCGCTTACGGCAACTACTTTATTTGTATCGGTGTCGGTAAGTTGCATAATAAAACCGCCATCACCCATTTGCTGATTTTTAGCGCCGATGTATTCAAGCCCAGTGTCGTTTTGCTTAAAGTCTTTAATTATTAAATTAAGCTCAATAGGGTAGTTTGCAGAAAACGTAATACTTTCGGCATTAAATGAACGCTCTGTAGTTATAGGCACAGAATCTTCAACAAGTAACTGCTCGCCTATGTAGGCTGTAAACCAGTTATCAGCCCATGCTTCTAGCTTTAAGTTATGCTTACCCGTAATGGCAGGATTTGTATTTTGCTTAGTGACTGTTGGAGTAAGGTGATTTGGTTGCGGACCTCTACAAAATGTACCTGTTTGAACTTTGCCACCATTACTGATAGTTTTTTGTTTAAAGCTATAGCAGTCTTTTCCCTGTGATGCAGGGCTGTAGTTAGTAAAGTAGTTCTCGCCTTTGTATGAGTAGCTCATTGTACGGCTGCCGTTTTCAGAGATTGTGTGCGTTAGGTTTTCAACGCCTCCTTGTGGCGGGCGCAAGTCGGCTCTTATACCTTGAATATCGCCACTAAGTGGTGACACTCTTGGTAATTTTGCAGTATCTACTTCACCAACTAAGCACTGAATAATATACGGCGGCGTAGCTGATGTTTGGTAGCGATAGCCAAATGTGTCGTCGGTTTGTCCGTTACATACATCAAGGTCACCTTTGGCAATTGCACTGCCGTCTGGGTTTTTACTGCCATACAGCGGGTAACCATCGTAAGCCCAACCAATAATTGCATCGCTTGTTTGGTTTTTCATTGTGTCAATCATACACGTTGGCGATACATGATAATGGTAGTCATCACCTCGTCCTGCGTGTCCGCCACATATATCTAACTGTCCGAGTGCTAAAGTGTCGTGTTTTTCATCGTAGCTATTTACGTCCAACTCACCTTGCGAAGAATAGTCGTATATTGGTACGCCGTTAACGGCAACACCTACGGCTGCATCAATTGTTGTTATTGTTTTTGCTTTTTTAGGATTTAGCTTTATAGGTGCTACGTAGTCTTTAGCTGGAACAGGTATTTGCTCGTTAGTACCTGTAATACCAGTCATTACTTCATGATCAGGATAAGTAGATGAGGCAATATAAGCATATTGTTCATCGCACGTAACAGATACGTTTTGATCAAACCCTGCATTACTTACTGATTGTGTAATAGCATCGCAACGAGGTGATTTTACGTTAGCGGTTAAATATGATTTATCAGGCTTTGGTTGCTCATTTGGTTTTGGTCTTGTATTAGGTTTGTGTTCTGCGCTATTAGCGCTTCGCGAGTATTTAACCGTCATACTTGCAGTATCGAGCGTAATATCTTTTACAGCAGCGAGTAATGCTGAGCGATCTACTTTTGTATCGCTATTAAAGGTAACCGGTGCAGATAACGCGTATACAGTATAAGTATAGCTTTTTTCACCTGGGCCTTTAGAGCAAGGCGGCGCGTATTGGTTTAAATCGTTTACGCTATTAGAGCCTACTTCACCGAGGGTTTCGCCCGCTTTAATTTGTGTTTTATCGGCGGAAATGTTGTACATGGTCCAATACCAATGCATTCCCTCTGGCGCTTTATGAACCATAATTAATGCATAATATTTGGTTGCCTTAGGTGCACCACTCCAGTTAAGTGGGGGGCTAATGCTTTGCCCATCGCACGTATAAGTAATAGGCAAATTACCGCCATCAATTACTTTTGAGCTGGTTAGAGTAAAATCATTGAGGTTTGATTGTTCAAGTAATTGGCTGTTTTGCTCGTTGCAGGCACTTAAGGTTAAGCAGCACAGTGCACTGAGTAAAATGGCATGGGTATTTTTCATCATTTAAAAACTCCAAAGATTAAATTAACTTTTAAGAGTGTAGTTCTCAAATGTAGGGCAATTATGTAGTTTTAAACTTTTTTATTAAGGGCTGGCGTTAAGTTGTGAGCTGCTTACGGGGATAAAAGACTGGGTATGGGCGTTTGGTTATGAAAGGAAATATTAACTTAAGTATGGCGTTATTTACACTCATTTAAGTAACGCTAAAATCCTTATTTTAAATAAGGATTTTCTCCCATTGCGACTACCACACAAAAAATTCTTAAATCTAACTCTAGCTGGTGGTAACTCGGCTCCATATGGCAGCAAAGCTGATAAAAGCCTTTGTTGTGGTCTTTTTCTTTAAAGTGGGCGAGCTCATGTACCACTAACGCTTTTAATAATGGCTCGGGAGCGCGGAGCAAGTCGCTGTTTATCGCTAAATCGTGCTTACGGGTTTTACCTTGCATTCGATACGTATGTGTACCAAGTGCGTTGGTGACCATGTCGCCTTGCTTTTTAAATGCTGCGCGCCCAAACGGTGCTGCATTTTTTAAATACTGTTTTTTAAGCTCGGTTGCGTAGTTATAAAGTAGTTTATCGCTAGTAATGGTATGTGCTTGCGGATACTTTTTAAGTAAGTAGTCACATACCTTTTTGTTATTTATAAGGCTTAATACTTGCTCAACGATGTTAGCTGGGTAGCCGGTAAAGTAACGTGCGTATTCACTCATTATTATTTCTCTGTCGTTTTACTTTTAAAAAAGTGCTGGCTGGTGGGCTTCTTTTTCGCCAGTAAATGGGTTTAATGCTTTGTGATTATAACCAAGGTCTTTACAAAACTGCCTTGCTAATAATGGCGCTTCTCGGTTATCTGCCGTATGAAAAAACAAATAAGGGGTTTTTCCTTCATCAAGCCATTGTTTTACTTTACTTAGCCACGGTTTATAAAAGGGTTTATAGTCGTTTTGTAAATTGGCGATAACAAAGCGCGCCATGGGTTGCGTGCTTGTAGCAATGGCATGCACGGGTAAATGCGG
>NZ_JACJDN010000240.1:0-5606 GCF_014163565.1 Pseudoalteromonas sp. SR45-5
AAAAGGTAAGGATATAGCAGCTACTTTCGATTCTGAAACGAACTTAGCGGTCATATCTGGCACAAATAAGCAGCTCCCAAAAGGGTTATACAGAATCAAAATAAGGCTTGAAGAGAAGTTACTAAAAGATCAATCCGTCCATTGGTGTACAAAGTCCATCCAATACGATGGCACATATTATTACTACGAACTTGCCGAAATGATCCACTTTGATATAAAAAATGAAGCGGGTGAGTTTGATGTAATTAACTGCGACCCGCTTTCGGTTGAAGAGGCAATAATAAAGCAATTTCCTCGCTTTTATAGCCACTTAATAAGCTATGCGAAAGATTTAAAAACCGAGCATGCTACCTATGACCCTAAAAATATTAGTATTAAAGATGAAAGCGGTAAAGAAATTGGCCGCGCCAAAGTTAGTGATGAACCAATAAAAATAGCCAGTGGCTTTGAGAGCTTTTGCCATGGCTGGTCTGTAGCAAAAGGACGTGCACAATTAGCTGCAGGATTAATAAATACCGATATAACCGCCAGCGCGAGTAATGGTAATTTTACCACTAATGGTAAATTTGTTTTAGGGAGTAAAGTAGCGAAAGCCTTACATGATCATTTAAGAGCGAACGCTGATACAACCATTCAAGCAACGCTAGATGCCGTGTTTGCTATGCAAGATGGGCAGGATGCTTGGAAAAAGCTACGTGAAGCTCGCGCAGCCTTTACAACCGATGCTTGGCGGCAAGCACTTGCAGAAAATTTGTGGCGTTTACCAGCTAACACACCAGCAGCAATGGAAAGCTATAATAAAAGTTTAAGTAAAAAGCTTGGCATTCCTAAGGTTGCAATGGATGCAGCAGGTAATGCACTCAATATAGCTGACTTAACCACAAATATTGCAGCGCTTGGGCAAACTACGTTGCAGCAATTTGGTACAAATATCCCTAATTTAGCGCAAGCTAAACGGCACTATAAAACAGTTGCTAACGATTACTTTGAGCATTTAAGTGCCAAAGAAATTGTAAAAGATGTCGTAATTGAAGGAACGTTTTCGCTTAATAGCGAGCAAGTAACCGATGATTACCGCAATGCTATTTTGCAGCAAAGCGAGGCCGTTATAAAAGCGCTTAAGCAAAATGAGAACCTTAAAGTAACTGTGGCAGGCCACACCTGCGATATAGGTAATTACGATTATAATATTGCGTTGTCTGAGCGACGAGCAGAGGCTGTCAAGGACATTTTAGTGACCCAAGCAGGCATTGATGAAGCGCGTATTGAAGTGCTTGGGCTAGGTTATACTCAACCACTTATAAATAATAAAGATGAGGCAAGCCGAGTACAAAACCGCCGTGTACATATTGCGGCGTATGCTATTAGCCAAATAAATGTTTGCCCGTCTCGTGAAGGTATGGATAGCCTAGAGCGCTTTCGTAATTTAACCGTAGCCAATGATATAAAAGTAGATGAAACAGGCGACGATATGGCGTGGCAAATGATTAACATTGCTCTGGGTGTTATGGCATTTATCCCAATAACAGCTCCCATTGCCGCGGCAGTTGCGGTAATAAAAGCGGGTGGCGTTATTGCTACGTCGGCTGCGAATTTAATGGATGAAGCACTCCTCGATAACGCCTGTAAACATTATTACGCAGAAATTCAGCGAGATAAACGCTTAGGCCAAGAGTGTGCAGCTAACCAAGGTATGATGCATGAGCTATTAAGTGAATATAATAAAGACGGAAAAACGCAACAAAGTACACAATGGGCAGCTCAATTTAGGTTGCGCTCAGAGGCCATATCGGGCCTTATGGGGTTACTACTTAGGGCCCAGCGTGAAGGTGATAAAAGCCAGTATTATTCAAACTTAGAGCGCTATAAAGTAAAACAATACATAGAAAACTTTTTATTAGGTGATAGCTGGGCACTGCCTAATTTACCTGGTGCATCAATTAGGATGGATACATTTTGGGTATTTTTAATTGATAGCATTACCAGTCAAAAGCAAAGTACCGATGGTGATAAAAAAGCACTTTACGGCTTTAGTGACAACTACAGCTTGCTAGATAAAGCGGCACGTAAAGCCGCAGTTACAGATCCTGAAAACACGCTTTATTTGCAATCGCAATCTAACCCGTATGGTTTTTATATGATGACGGTGCCAACAGTAGCGCGTGAGCATAATTATATTACGGCTGAATTTCAAAATTACTTCCCCATTCACACATTTGCCACGCAAGAAAAAGAAGGCAGTAAATACCTCGAAAGCTTTGCAAACACATTTGAGCCGGTGTTTTCTGACTATGGTGAGGCGAGCTATCACCACAGCGCTATATATTATCAAGACCAGACTTCAAAAAAATGGTTGCCAATTATTGCCAATAAACTAAAGCGTTTAACGCCATTCACCCCGATTCGTGTTCTTGTTGTATTTAACGACACGATGACCGGTATTGCACCTATTACATTCGAAGTAACGCGCTGTGATGGCGTAATAAATAACGAACTTGCTTATAAAGAGCTTGTAAGGCCGCTTGTAGAGTCTGAGCTATTAGAGAATGAAAAGCATTTTGCAGGAAAGTTTGGTTGTGTATTTACACCATTTTTTCAATTAGGGCCAAAAACGTATTTAGGTACCAAGCCTATGGTGCACGAAGAAGCCTTTTACTCGATTATAAACGACTCTGCACTTGAATATTATCAAGATGACAATTTTTCTGATATGCGTTATTACATTGGTGCACAAGTTGGTAGTAGCAGTAAGGTTGTATTGCCACTAATGGGGGAGCGTAAAGATAATAGTGATGAGATGATTTTTGAGTCTGGCACTGCGGAGGCCCTCTATGCCTTAGGCTTAAAAAACAAGTTTGTGGCGAATGAGTTTTATGTTGATTTAAATACAAAGCGGAATGGTGGTAATGAAGAGTCACTATTAATAAAAGATTTTTTAACGAGCAGTAGCTCAAGCTTTGTATATCCAGAGCTTTTTGCTGGGGAAAAAAGCATTAGAATTTTGGTGCGCTTTGGTGGTGAGGGTAAACCTTATTTAATAACCAGTAAAATACAAAGGCAAGGGCAAGTTATTCGTTTGTTCAAGAGTGAATTTGCTGCCGCACAAAGTTTAGGGTTTAAAGTACGCCAGTTTGGCGATGACATAATATTTGATGACTTTGATTGGAATACCCAAGTCGATATTATGGTTGTAGCGACCTGTACAGAGCTAGAGTCTGATAATTATACCAAAAAATTAATTGGTTTAGATTGGCGTAGTGTGCCATGTGATTTAATACTGCAGCAAACTATTGGTATTAATGATAAAGGCCCGAAGTATCAGTCAAAACTTTGCTATTTAGGCAAGGCTACACGTAATGCAAATAAAGGTTATAAAACAGAGCGTATTTTAAATAAAATGGTGGACATATGGCATGACGATGACTATCAATTTGAGGATAAGTGGTATGACAACCAGTGCAAAATTGATGAGCAGGTAGGCCCAGAGTATGAAGAGTTAATTGAATTATTGAATAACGCAGGCTCTGATAACGAAAAAGGTAAACAGGGTCGAGCGCTGCTTGATTGGCATAATAAAGACGCTGAAGCATTTGCCGGTGAAGAGCAGATTTTTGTTTTTGCTGCAAATTTTAGTTTGAAATATGACTCACCGAAGCGTGTTGAAGTAAACGGCTTAAGGCCTTTTGGAGACATATTTACAAGCCAATTTAGTGATATATTTACTGACAAAGAAGACCGGCAATATACGATGGAGCTAGGTATAGCTAGCTTTAACTCAGCGGGAAATTCGGGCTTTAATTTTAATGATATCGGTTCGATGACCGATAAAATTAGCAACCATGGCTTGCAGTTAAAGTTACCACTACCGAATCCTACAAATAGCAATTTGCCTTGGGGTAAAACACTACCAGAAGCTGATTTAAAAGAATTAGCCGCTGAGCTAAATAGCGATCATTCAACCCCATCACAAAAAGACCTATATAAGCGCTTGTCAGAGGAAGGGTTGACTGAAGATGAAGTGAAACAGTGGTTTGTTGAAGATGCTACAAAGAGGAAAGTAAGGCCGCTAGGAGCTTTTAAAAGCGAATAAATTTATTCGTAATTTAAGTAGTTACTACCAACATAACTGAGCGCAACAGCGCAATTATAGTAAGAATAAAAAAGCTCATGAATATGAGCTTTTTTATTTATTAGGGTATGGGCATAGTGTGCAGAACGGCTCGGTACTTTAACAGTTTAAAAGGATTTTAATAATGACGGTTTTAAAAAATCACAGCGTGCTTTGCGCCCTCAGCGTTTGTTTTAGCTTATTGCTAAGCGGTTGCTCAGAGCCCTCATCGCAAAGTTCACCACAAGTAGAAGTTGATGTTGCTAAATACCCATGGGCTAAAGAGCACAAAAACCACCCTGAGTGGCCATTAGAAATACGCGAAGAGGTGTATGGTGATGCAGATACATTTTCAACCCCACGGTTAATGTTTTGGAATAAATACAAATACAGTGAAGTACGCACACTGTGGTCATCAAGGTTAGATGGCTCAGACAGGCGCCGTATTATTCCAGAAGAGGTATTTCAAAAGCTTGAATCTATTAGTATACATGCACCAGCTCGCTCACCAGATAACCGTTATATTGCTATTTCGGGTTATATAAATGATAGAGCAACTCGTCAGCTTTACGATACTAAAGAGAAAAAGCTAATTACCATGTCAGGCGGGGGCGGCTACCCGTGGTTTAACTGGACCTCAGACAGTGAAAACGTCATTTTTTACTCAGATGGCAAAAACTTTAATTACAATGTACCAACAGGGGAGCTAACCTCTCGGCCGCAAATTCATCACAGCGGCGCTGCTTTTTTACTCCCGGGAGATAAAGAGTTTTTAGCTGTAAAGCACGATGGCTTTTGGATACATAAGTTTAATGGTGAAGTAGTTCGCAAAGTTAATTTTGGTTTTCCACGTAAGTGGGAAATGAGAAACCACCGTATTTCACCTGATGGTAAGTATTTAGCGTTTATGACTCACGCTAGACCAAAGGCGCATTTTCACTGGGTGAATATTGCTAATCCTGAAATAGAAAATTCGGAAGAAGGAACTGGCGGCGGGATAATTTTCTCTCCAGAGGAAGATTATCAATTAGAGTATAGAATAAAGCACTCGCAAGAACGTGATGAAAATGGGTTTTATCTTTCTGAGCGTGTCATCAGAACAAAAAACATACTAACAGGTGAGCAAACAGAGGCGTTAGTTAAAGAAAAAGGAATCTGGGGCATGAGAACTTTAGTCCCAGTAGCAATTACTAACTTAGCAGTTCAAGATGTGAGGCGTTAACAATGCATGAAATGAGCAAAGGATCTGCAAGCCCAATAGTGTATTTATTAACTGGATATGTTGAAAATAATGAATCGATTCCATCGATATGCAAGTAGGCTCAATATAGCTCAAATCACTTTGACTATTTTGTCGATAAAGTGAATAACGACACTTTTTAATTATTAAACATGGGATTACTTTATAAGCCCAGATAAAAATAATAAAACTTATCTAATCGGGGATCACTTTAAAGCCGATTTGATTATGGTGACAAGAAGCATGTTTGGTATTTTT
>NZ_JACJDN010000241.1:0-5571 GCF_014163565.1 Pseudoalteromonas sp. SR45-5
AATTGCGAAAACAATTTAAAGCTAATAAAACAACCAATCAAAACACCTAATAAAAAGCAGATACTTATTATTACAGCTAAAGGTAGTGTATTACTGGCTATAATGTAATTTACTTGTACTAACTGTGGGTTTTGTGACCCTAATACAAATGCACTGATAAGGCATAGTGCAACCAGAATAATTTTTAATACCTTGAACAAGTAACTACTCCACTAAGTTAACTAGGCAATGCTTTCATTCACGCGGTCGCGTAATTCTTTGCCTGGTTTAAAATGAGGTACATGCTTTCCTTCAAGCTCAACTGTATCGCCAGTCTTAGGATTACGACCTGTGCGAGGAGCGCGGAAATGCAAAGAGAAACTACCAAAACCTCTGATCTCAATACGATCTGAAGTAGATAATGAGCCGGCCATTTGTTCAAGAATTTCTTTTACAGCATTCTCAACATCTTTCACTGGAACGTGTGCGTGTTGTTCCGCAAGTATTTCTATCAATTCTGACTTAGTCATAGCGTTTCCTTAAAAAGAGATATAGGAAGGGCAAAAAATGCCCTTCCAACTAAAAACTAATTATATATTAGTCTTTTTGTGCATTTGCGAAAGCAGCTGCCATTGCGTTTTCAAACACTGGCTCTTCTTTCTTAAGCTTCTCTAGTACTTCTTTCTCTTCAGCTTCGAAAAGAGCTTTTACAGATAAGCTTAAAGTGCGGTTCTTACGATCAACACCAACGTATTTAACTTCAATCTCGTCGCCTACAGAAACAACAGTAGTTGCATCTTCAACACGCTCTTGAGCGATATCAGCTACACGGATGTAACCTTCAACGCCTTCGATAAGTTCAACAGTTGCGCCTTTCGCATCAACTTCAGTCACTTTACCTTTAACAATAGCACCTTTTTTGTTTGCATCAAGGTAGTTATTGAATGGGTCAGCTTCGATTTGCTTAACACCTAGAGAGATACGTTCACGCTCTGGGTCAACTTGCAATACGATAGCAGTGATTTCGTCGCCTTTCTTGAATTCACGTACAGCTTCTTCGCCAGGTGTATTCCAAGAAATGTCTGAAAGGTGTACAAGACCGTCAATACCACCGTCAAGACCGATAAAGATACCGAAGTCAGTGATTGATTTGATCTTACCAGTAACTTGATCGCCTTTGTTTTGTAGACGAGCAAATTCCTGCCAAGGATTAGCAATACATTGCTTAAGACCAAGAGAAATACGACGACGTTCTTCGTCAATTTCTAAAACCATAACTTCAACAGTGTCGCCAAGGCTTACAACTTTTGAAGGATGGATGTTCTTGTTAGTCCAATCCATTTCAGAAACGTGTACTAAACCTTCAACGCCTTCTTCGATTTCCACGAAACAGCCGTAATCTGTAAGGTTAGTAACACGACCAGAAAGTTTAGAACCTTCTGGGTAACGACCAGCGATAGCTGCCCATGGATCTTCACCAAGCTGTTTAAGGCCTAGAGAAACACGAGTTTTATCTTTGTCGAATTTTAGAACTTTAACTGCGATTTCGTCGCCAACATTAACGATTTCTGAAGGGTGCTTAACACGCTTCCAAGCCATATCAGTAATGTGTAGTAGACCATCAACACCACCAAGGTCAACGAATGCACCGTAGTCAGTAAGGTTCTTAACGATACCTTTAACTTCTTGGCCTTCAACAAGGTTAGCAAGAAGCTCTTCACGTTCTTGTGAGTTTTCAGATTCGATAACTGCACGACGTGAAACAACAACGTTGTTACGTTTTTGGTCAAGCTTGATTACTTTAAATTCAAGCTCTTTGCCTTCAAGGTGAGTTGTGTCACGTACTGGACGAACATCAACAAGTGAACCAGGTAGGAAAGCACGGATTGAATCAACTTCAACTGTGAAACCGCCTTTAACTTTACCGTTGATAACACCAGTAACAGTCTCTTGCTCTTCACATGCTTTCTCAAGACGGATCCATGCTTCGTGACGCTTAGCTTTCTCACGAGAAAGGATAGTTTCACCGAAACCGTCTTCAATTGCATCTAGTGCAACATCTACTTCGTCGCCTACAGCAACTTCTAGTTCACCAGCAGCATTTTTGAACTGCTCTGCAGGGATAGCACTTTCTGATTTAAGACCAGCATCTACAAGTACAATGTTATTCTCGATAGAGATTACTGTACCTTTAACGATAGAGCCTTGCTCTGCTTCAAAACCCTTTAAGCTTTCTTCAAATAACTGCGCAAAATTTTCTGACATACGAATATACGTCTCATATATTAATACCAATAAGCAACCATGCTGCATGGGGTTGTTAAAATAGCACTGGCATCCTGCTGGCGCATAAAATGTGTTTAGCTTCGTTTAGGAAGCTTACCTTCAGAGATAGCAATATCCAATAAAGTTATTACCTTATCAAACACTTGCTGTGCATTAAGATCGCTAGTATCGATCTCAATAGCATCCTCTGCAGGTACAAGCGGAGCAACGGTGCGATTCATATCGCGCTCGTCACGAGCTTGAATGTCCTGTAATAGACCACTTAGTGTAACATCAAGGCCGCGCGTATTCAACTCAACAAAGCGTCTACGAGCACGCTCTTGTGCACTGGCTGTTAAATATATTTTTAACGGCGCATCTTGAAAAACCACAGTGCCCATATCACGGCCATCGGCAATTAAGCCATTTTCAGTGCGAAATGCACGCTGGCGACGTAATAACGCTTCACGAACGCGAGGTAATGCTGCAACTTTTGAAGCCGCAGCGCCTACTTCTTCATTACGAATAGTAGTGGTTACATCTTCGCCTTCTAAAATAACTTTTCCTGCATTAGTTTGGCTATCTACCAAAAACTGCACATCTAAATTTGCAGCAAGCGGGACAAGCCCTTCTTCATTGTCTAATGCAATTTGGTGATGAAGTGCAGCTAAAGATAAAACACGATAAATCGCACCGCTATCTAATACATCCCACCCTAACTTGTCGGCTAACAAGCGACAAACAGTTCCTTTACCTGAACCACTTGGGCCATCAACGGTGATCACGGGCATTAATAACGCCTGCATTTAAAACCTCCTGCAATGCACACCTAAATAAACCGCGACATTATACGTCAGTTATTAAAATATATCTGCTATTAGTGTGTAACTTTTGTAATTACTTCTAATTAGCTTATTCACTGACTGACGCTAAAACATTGAAAAATGTAGGAAATGTTTTATAGGTACACTTTGGATCATTAATTGTTATTGGCTTTCCACCAACGGCAACCATTGCAAAACACATGGCTATACGGTGATCGTCGTAAGTATCAACAGCAACATCATTAAATGTTTCAGGTGGGGTGATCTCTATAAAATCTTCACCTTCTACAACCTGTGCGCCTACTTTACGAAGCTCAGTTGCCATTGCATATAAACGGTCTGTCTCTTTTACTCGCCAGTTATAAATGTTACGAATGGCTGTTGGGCCTTTGGCAAAAAGAGCAACAGTTGCAAGAGTCATAGCTGCATCAGGAATTGCATTGGCGTCAATATCCACACCTTTTAGTTCGCCTTTGCGAACAACTAAACGCTCATCATACCAATCAATTTTTGCGCCTACTTGCTCCATTACTTTGGCAAAGCCTATATCACCTTGCACCGACTTGGCACCCACGCCCTTAATTTCAATCTCACCGCCTGCAATTGCAGCCGCAGCAACAAAGTAAGAGGCAGAAGATGCATCGCCTTCAACCATTATGCGATCTAATGATTGATACTGTTGACCACCTTTAACTTTAAAGGTTACATAATCACTGTGCTCAACATTAACCCCAAAACGTGCCATTACATCAAGTGTAATATCAATATAAGGTTTAGAGACTAAAGTACCTTTAATAGTTATTGTTGTATCACCGTTAAATAATGGCGCTGCCATTAATAGAGCGGTTAAAAATTGACTTGAAATACTGCCGTCAATTTCAACCTCACCGCCTTTTATTTGGCCACCCACAATTTTAAGTGGTGGGTAGTCTTTGTGCTTTGTATAAGTAACATCACCACCCAATGCTTGCAGCGCGTCAACCAAGTGCCCTATCGGGCGCTCTTCCATACGTGGCTCGCCAATTAGCTCGTACTTACCAGCAACGGCAGCAAGTACTGCCGTTAAAGGTCTATAAGCAGTACCCGCATTACCTAAAAACAATGGCTCAGTCGGTGTATTAAACACACCACTAACACCCTCTACGGTGGCTACAGTGCGGTCATCATTTAAAGTTACATTTACACCTAATAACTTTAAGGCGCCCAGCATATGGCGTATATCGTCACTATCAAGTAAGTTTTCTACAACGGTAGTACCGCTTGCAAGTGCTGCTAATAATAAAATTCTGTTCGATAGACTTTTTGAACCTGGTAGGGTTACTGTGCCATTTACTCTAGAAATAGGTTCTAAACGAAGCTGCTCCATTAGCTGTGCTCCTTTGCAAAAGCAGCCATAAAGTCTACAAGTGCTTGAACACCTTCAATAGGCATTGCGTTATAAATACTTGCGCGCATACCGCCCACAATTCTGTGGCCTTCAAGAGCGAGTAACCCTGCATCTTTAGACTGAGCAACAAACTTATCATTTAAGCTTTCATCGTTAAGCCAAAACGGAACATTCATACGTGAACGGCAATGTTTAGCTACTTTATTGGTATAAAAGCTCGATTCATCAATAAAGTCATAAAGTAGCTGCGCTTTAGCAATATTTTGAACTTCCATCGCTTTTACGCCACCATTACTTTCAAGCCATTGAAATACTTCAGCAGCTAAATACCAAGCAAATGTGGGAGGCGTGTTAAACATGCTGCCTTGTTTTGCTTCTAATGCGTAATCTAAAATGCCTGGCTTAGGTAAGCCTTCACGCTCAAGTAATGTTTTACGAACAATAACGATTGATATGCCCGACGGGCCGATATTCTTTTGCGCACCAGCGTAAATTAAATCAAATTTATTAACGTCTATTTCGCGTGATAAAATAGTTGACGACATATCAGCAACGATCGGTGCAGTTGGGTGGCTTGGTACATCAAAAATTTCTAAGCCGTCAACCGTTTCGTTAGGGCAATAGTGAATGTAAGATGCATCTTCTGGTAGCACCCAATCAGCAACCTGTTTAATAGAAAACTCGCCATTGGCATCATTACGCACATCAATAGAGGTTGCTTGAGTAAACTTGTTGGCCTCGTCTGTTGCACTTTTTGACCACACGCCATTTTCGCAATAAACCGCAGCTTTGCCTTCTTGGTGTAAATTTAATGGCACAGCACTAAACTGACCACGACCACCACCATGCATAAACAGCACTTCAAATTCATCACTGATATTCATTAGGCGACGAAGGCTGGCTTCACATTTAGCTGTAAGGGCTAAAAACTCTTTGCTACGATGGCTTATTTCCATCACAGACACACCTAAATCTTGCCAATCTAGAAACTCTTTTTGTGCTTTTTTCATAACCGCTTGCGGAAGCATAGCTGGCCCCGCACAAAAATTATATTTACTCATTACCTTTGCCTCATTCCAGTAATTTAACTACTAAGCATGAATGCTCAATACCCAC
>NZ_JACJDN010000242.1:0-5561 GCF_014163565.1 Pseudoalteromonas sp. SR45-5
AAGTCGCGCTGCCAGTAAGCTTGGTCGGCGGCTTTTAAGCGTATAATTTTACTGCTATCGCGCAAACTGGTCGAAAGCGGGCTTGATGACTCATTATTAATGACCTCACTTACATCACTAATAGTTAAGCCATACGCTTGTAATTTACCTTCGTCGATTTCTATGGACATCATCGGATCGAGCACACCTGATTGCTCTACGTCGCTAATGCCTGATTGCGCTAATAAATCGGCTTTAAGTTTTTCACCCAGGTTTTGTAATGTATGGCGATCTGCATCCCCAAAAAGTTGCAGCGTTAATGCATGATCTTGCCTACGGGCTTTATCAATAACAGGTTGCTCAGCATCTGCCGGAAAGTTATTAATAGCGTCAACTTGGTTTTTAACGTCAACAAGTAACTCATCGAGTGAGTAATCAGTACTTTTTTCAATGCTTACATGGCTGCCGCTAGCATCGGATGTA
Source organism: Pseudoalteromonas sp. SR45-5 (assembly GCF_014163565.1). Lineage (NCBI taxonomy): Bacteria > Pseudomonadati > Pseudomonadota > Gammaproteobacteria > Alteromonadales > Pseudoalteromonadaceae > Pseudoalteromonas > Pseudoalteromonas sp. SR45-5. The sequence continues at coordinate 463 of NZ_JACJDN010000242.1, forward strand.
GAGGTAATACGTTTAATACCCGATACGGTTTCGAGCGCTTCTTCTATTTTTAACGCTATTCCTTCTTCGGCTTGCAATGCATCGCCACTGTCGTAAACCACCGATACCGAAATAGTATCTGGCTCTAAACTCGGAAAAGCCTCTTTACGTAAAGTCGTAAGCGACATAATACCCATTACAATCACACTAACTAACAATAAGTTAGCGGCAACAGAGTTATTTGCAAACCAATTAATAATACCGTGCAGCGGGTTATTATTGCTGGGTAATTGAGGTGGTTGATGAGGGCTCATTATTGTATCTCCTCAACTATTGGATTTACTTTCATGTCGTTTAAGTAACTAACAAGTGGGCGCGCCACCACTTTTAGATTTTTAGCACCATCTACTGGCGTAATATATACGTAATCTCCACGCTCAAATACTTTATTCGCTTGAGTGCTTACTAAGTTATTTTGATCATTCACGTACCAAATTAAGCCATCTTGCGATACCGCCGAAGCAGGCAGTTTTATTACGTTAGTTAACTGCTTACCGGCAATTTCTACCGCTAAAAATGTGCCAGGCAGTAACGGCGTTGTTTGCTCAAACGGTTTATCTAAGGCAACAATTACGCTGCGTTGACGCGAGCTGTCATCAAGATGTTGCTCAAAACGTGCAATATAACCGTTCCATTTAGTATTAGTGGTTACATCAGTTAAAATAACCTCGCCTGATTTATTATTTGCTAGGTTTTGCCACTGACTTAATGAAAGCGGTACCGTTATTTCTACTTTGTCAGTGCTGTTTAGCGTGGCAAGCGTATCGCCAATACTCACATAAGTACCTAAATCTATATCGCGCGATAAAATAACAGCGTCAAATGGTGCACTTAACTGGGTGTTATTTACATCACGCTGTGCGGTTTTAAGTGCATATTGTGCGTTATCGAGCGTAGCTTGCGCGGCTTCTAACTGCAGCGTTCTAAATACAAGCGGCGAGCTTGGCGCTTGCGTAACGCCTGAGCGATCCCATTCACGTTTTGCTTGATTACCTAAATCTTGTTCTTCTTGCAGTGCTAGTTTTGCATCAGCCAATGTTGCTTTTGCGCTAGCTAGAGCTTGTAAGTATTCGGTGTCATCAATTTGTGCAAACACCTGCCCTTTAGTTATTAAGTTACCGGTCGCAAATTGCTCGCTCATACTGGTTACTTCGCCTTTAACTTGTGCTTTTAAGCTAAGTGACCAATGCGCTTTAGCTTCACCGTGGCCGCTAACATAAGCCTGATAAGTGCTCGGAGCTGCATTAATTACCGATACATTTGGGGCAATAGCTTTAATAGCGGCAGGTTGTGGACTATTTGCTTTTTCAGCCATTTTTTGACCGTTATACATAATAGCAAGCCCTATACAAACAATAGCAACAAGCGTTACAACAACCGGTGTTGGCGAAATTTTCATGACGATACTCCAAGGCCCAAAGCGAGGCCTAAATCTATGCGGTTAGTTAAAAGGGTGTAGTTTATTTGGCTAAGCTGGGCTTGCAGGTCGTATACTTTTTGTTGCACTGTTAGCAAATCTAAAATATCAACCAAACCTTGTTGATACTTACTTTGATAGTTACTAAAGCTGCGTTTAGCGCTAGCAAGTGCATTGCTAATTTGCAGTTGCTGCTCGGTTAATGATTGCTCCTGCCCGAGTGCATTTTCAACTTCGTTTACCGCACTTAGCAGCGTATCTTGGTACTGCCAAAACGCTTGCTCGGCATTTAATTTTGCAATATCAACTTGCGCACGCAGTGCTCCACCTTCAAATAAAGGGGCACTTAAACTGCCTAATAAACTCCACACTGGGCTAGTTAATAATGCTTGGCTTGGCGTGCTTGCTAAATCACTCAGTGATGCCGAAAGCGAAATACTCGGTAGTAGCTCTTTGTACGATACATCAACCAAGTAATGCTTTGCCTGAATGTTGTAATAGGCACTTTGTAAGTCAGGTCGGCGCGCTAAATCTTGCTCTGGTAATGTACTTAATGGCTCAATAACGCTTGGTAGTGTTAATGTATTTGGCAGGTTTTGAAGTTTATCAGTGCCTACAATTAGCATTAAAGCACGCTTTGCTTTTGCTATTTGTTCTTGGTAATCGGCAATGGTTGCGCGAGTAGATGCCGTGCTAGTACGGGCGGTATCAAGCGCTTCTAAATCACCTAATCCATATTGGTAGCGCTCTACAATACTTTGCTCATTATTTTGTAAAACAACTAAACGTTGTTGCTCTATATCGAGCAAATTTTGCTGCAAAATAATGTTTAAATACGTGCGTATCACGCTGGCTACTAAGGTGTCTTTAGCGCCTTGATAAGTAGCTTGATTACTGGCAATAGTCATATCTTGCGCGGCTACGTTGTCAGCAATTTTTTGCCATATATCGGCTTCCCAACTTATACCTACTGATGAGCTGTATTGCGTGCCTTCGGTTTTACTGCGCTGCGCGTCAAATCCTGCATCTACACTAAACCACTGACTTGCAGCGGTTACATCACGCTGCGCATAAGCTAGTTTTAATGCAACATGCACTTGATTAAACGATGGGTTATTAGTAACAGCTTGCTCAATAAGCGAATCAAGCCCTTCAATATCCACCAAATCGGTAATGTAATTTACTTGCTGTGCGTTACTTTGCGTGTACTGCCAGTTTGTATGTTGCTTTAGCGACTGCTCAGTACTATTACCTTGATAGCTTGGCTGACTACTACATGCAGCAAGCGTACAACTAAGTGCAAGTAAAAAACCGGTTGAGTGCTTTTTAAAATAAACCATTTAACTATGCCTAATTCGTACTATTACACATAGCTTATTAGGTCGAGGGTTAAGGAGGGGTTAAATGATTTAATCTAAATATTGGGTTGCTAATTTAACAGTAAAAAGTAGTCACTTTAGATGTTTTATATCGTTATAAGTTTTGTAATTGCTCTATCAACCATTTATGAATAGGGCTGTTATTAGTACGCGGATGCCATGCGGCTATTACTTTAAATGTAGGGGGCAGAGCTTCTATTTTTAGCTGTTTAACTTTGCTGTTTGGTAATAATCTTGATGGGTAAAATGCGAGCATATCGGTTGTATGTAAAATGTCGGGCACCGCAGAAAAACTTGGTACCGACATTACAATATTACGTTTTAACCCTTGGCTTTCAAACCACTGATCGTGCGATCCGCGCAAATTTGCACGAGATGGCGACACCACTAGCTGTGGATGCTTTGCAAATTGCGCCAAACTCAAAGGTTCAGTGTAAGTCGTGTTACCTATACCGGTAATACACAAATGTTGTTCTTCAAACAAAGTGATATAAGAAAGGTTGTCGGGTATAAATTCTGGAAAGCTTATCAGCAAATCAAGCTCGCCTGCCGTTATAAGTTGATTAACGTTATCTGATGCAAAGTCGCGCACAATCAACTTTAAACCTGGCGCCTCGCGGCGGGTAATATTAAATAATTGCGGCAATAAGGCCTGCGTGGCGTAGTCGGTTGCGCTTATGGTAAACACACCTTTATAAGTTTGCGGGCTAAACTGCTCGGGCTCTAGTAACGACTCTAATTGCTTTAAAATATGATTAACAGGCGCCTTGAGTCCTTGCGCTTTAGGAGTAGCAACCATGTTATTGCCTTGGCGTATAAACAAGCGATCGTCAAATAAATCTCGTAGCTTTCGTAGTTGCTCACTAATGGCTTGTTGCGTTAACCCCATTTTTTTGGCTACTTGCGAAAGATTTTGCAGTTCTAATAAGCTACTGAGTACTCTTAACTGTTTTATATCGAGCCGACTAATACCATTCATAATTGTATGCTGCACAAAAAAGTGTTGTTTCAAATTGTATCCTTAAATCTCTATGCTGCCAATGTTGCTTAACCACTATTTAAGCCTTTGTTTGCTTTATAAGAGAATTTAAAATGAAATCAGATTTAGTTAATACCGCCCCTTTATTCTCATCAATTGAGCTTGGCCCTTTTACACTTAAAAACCGTATTGTGATGCCTCCTCTTACTCGCTCTCGCAGCACTCAGCCTGGCAATATTCCTAATGAATTAATGGCTGAGTATTACTCGCAGCGTTCATCGGCTGGTTTTATGGTTACCGAAGGCACACAAATAGAACCTCGTGGGCAAGGTTACGCTTGGACCCCAGGTATTCACTCGCAAGCACAAATTGAAGGCTGGAAAAAAGTAACACATGCAGTACACGCTAAAGGCGGCGTTATTTTTGCTCAGCTTTGGCATGTAGGGCGCGTATCGCACGCCACACTACAACCAAATTCAGGTAAACCGGTTGGCCCTTCAGATATTATTGCTGACAATGTAAAAGTATTTATTGAAACCGCACCTGGTGAAGGCGCATTGGCTGACCCAAGTGAGCCTCGTGCATTAAGTACTACTGAGGTTGGTGAACTGGTAAACATGTACGCTCAAGCTGCACGCAATGCTTTAGAAGCTGGCTTTGATGGTGTGGAGCTTCATTGTGCTAACGGCTATTTAGTTAATCAGTTTATTTCTGAGCATACTAATAACCGTGACGATCAATACGGTGGAACGCTTAGTAATCGCCTGCGCTTTTTAAAAGAGATAGTTGAAGCGGTAAGTGACGTTGTAGGCTCTGATCGTTTAGGTGTTCGCTTTGCTCCTTTATTTGAAAGCACAGATGAAACACGAGTGTATTTAGGACTTGTTGAATCAAACCCTCATCACACTTATATCCAGGCCGTTAAAGTGCTTGAGCAAGCAGGTATTGCTTACTTATCGATTGCGGAAGCTGATTGGGATAACGCTCCCGATTTACCACAAGAATTTTATAAAGCAGTCCGAGCTGAATTTTCAGGGCGCATTATTTATGCAGGTAAATACACAGTAGAAAAAGCAGTGCGTATTTTAGGTGAAGGTTACGGTGACTTATTTGCATTTGGTCGCCCATTTATAGCTAACCCTGATTTACCAGAGCGTATAGCAAATAATTGGACGTTTAACGAAGCTGATGCAGCCACTATGTATGGCGGTACTGAAGTAGGTTATAGCGATTATCCTTTTTATCAAAAGTAATTAACCAGCAAAGCCAAGGAAGGCTTAATTAC
>NZ_JACJDN010000243.1:0-5560 GCF_014163565.1 Pseudoalteromonas sp. SR45-5
CCAGCTTAGTAATAAGCTGGGCTTTTTTATATGTGTTGTTTGTTGTCTTAAATCAATGCTAAGCATTTAAAGCGTGCCTACTGAGGTAACTATGTCGCAAACAATGATAATTGGGCTGCTTAAAACATCAATAATGCTTGGGTTGTGCCTTATCGTGACTGGCCATACTTTAATTGTGTCGAACTACTTTACTGTCGAGCATGGTATTAAAGGAATAATTACAACGGCGGCATGCATTGCTGTAGGCGTGCTGCTGTCGCTTCCCACTAAAATATATTTAACAGTATTATTGATGGAAGCCGAAAAACGTTATTTAAAAAACCATAAAAGCACTCACTCTAAATAATTAAAGTGCACTTAAATTATTAATTTCTTTATTACGTTTTTCTAGTTTGTCTTTTACATTTTCGGCGTCATTAAATAGCTTTTTAACCGAATCTGGGTTCAAAATACTGATCCCCTCTGGTGCAGCCGATATTGTGTTTGGAGTTGAAGAGGTATTTAAAATAGACGTGTCTTCTGCAGCAATAACTGTAATATCTTTAGGATCGAGTTTTACTTCAATACTTTTTACATGCGGGTTAGGTGTATCAGAAAAGTGCCATTGGCCTGTTTCGTCTTGCCACTTAAAAATTTTACCACTTGAGGTAGCATTTGCAGCAATTGGTTCATCAGAAATACTGCTCGCAATTTTATCGCCAGCTTGCTTAACACCCAGCACTGCTTGGTCCAAAGTATTGCTAGATAGCGCGACCATTTTTTCTTTAATTTGCTGAGATTCACTGCTAATTGATGATGCAGAAAGCCATGTTTGACCATCGGGCTTTTTTAAATAAAACAAAGAGATGACTGCAATAGCCATAATTGATATAGCTAAGTAGGTAAAGTATTTCATAGCGTTCCTGCTTTAATTAATCCTTTAATGCCTTGAGTCTAATAAAAAATACTTAATTAGGCAATTTTTTGTACCCGAATAAAAGAAAATAAAAACGCAGCCGAAGCTGCGTTTTTATTTGCGATTTAACTACATCGTAGTGACGTTAAATACCGTCACCATCCATGTGCAGTCCGCATTCTCGGTTTAAGCCAAAAAAGCGAGTTTCTTCCTCTGTCATTCCTGGTTCTAACTTACGTGTTGTATGTACGTCACCCATCGATACATAACCTTGTTCCCATAATGGGTGGTAAGGTAAATCGTGCTTAGTCAGGTACTGATACACGTCGCGGTTAGACCATTCAATAATCGGGTACACTTTAACGGTACCACGGCTTATTTCTACAAACTGTTTATCAGCACGTGTAGATGATTGATCGCGACGCAAACCACTAAACCACGTGCCCGCTTCTATCTCTTTAAGTGCGCGGGTCATCGGCTCAACTTTATTAAGCTGGTTATATTGCTTAATGCCGTCCTCGCCTTGCTCCCACAACTTACCAAACTTAGCTTCTTGCCATGCTGGGCTTAGCTGCGCTCTATACACCTTTAAGTTTAGTGATAAACGCTCACTCATTTGTTCAATAAACTGATACGTTTCAGGAAATAAATAGCCTGTATCGGTTAATACAACGGGAATATCTGGACGTTGTGAGGTCATTAAATGCAGCATTACTGCCGCTTGAATACCAAAGCTAGATGATAAAAAAGCCGTATTAGGCAAGTTATCAAGCGCCCATGCAACACGCTGTTCTGCGCTCATATTCGCTAGCAAACCATTAGCATCAGCTAACATAGCCGCTTGGCTTTGTTTATCTAGCTGTAAAATGTTTTTAAATTCACTCATGGTAAATTCCAAACCTCACCAGCGCTTTGGCGCTGGTATTTAATTAAGCGTGAAAATCGGTTACTGATACTTTTACTTCAGCAACTATGCCTTTGCGTATAACAAAGTCACCAAAACACTCACCTTCGTTACGCTCTTTTGCCCATTGCCCAATGAGCTTATCGAATGCTTCTAGGTAAACGTCTTCGCCTACGTTCTCAAGGTACAATTTAGGAATACGTGTGCCTTCTAAATTACCACCTAGGTAAACGTTGTACTTACCTGGCCCTTTACCCACTAAACCAGCTTCTGCAAGCATTGCGCGGCCACAACCGTTAGGGCAACCTACAACGCGCATAATAATGCTGTCATCTGGTATACCGTGCTTAGCAAGTAATGCTTCAGTTTTTTCTACTAGGCTTGGTAAGTAACGCTCTGCTTCGGCCATTGCAAGTGGGCACGTTGGCAGTGAAACACACGCCATAGAATTTTTACGCTGCTGCGAATCTTTGTCGTCAATCAGGCCATGGCTACGTGCAATTTCTTCAATCACGGCTTTTTGATCTGCAGGTACGCCAGCAATAATTAAGTTTTGGTTTGCCGTCATACGCATGTCACCTTGGTGAACTTCTGCGATTTTACGACAACCTGTTTTAAGCGGCTTGCCTGGGTAGTCTAAAATACGACCACTTTGAATAAATAGCGTTAAGTGGTGCTTACCATCAATGCCTTCAACCCAACCAATGCGGTCGCCACGATGAGTAAACTCAAACGGACGGCTTGGTGCAAACGTAACGCCTGAGCGTTTTTCTACTTCTGCTTTAAATACATCAACGCCAACACGGTCCAATGTGTATTTAGTTTTTGCATTTTTACGGTTTGAACGATTACCCCAATCGCGCTGCACAGATACAACATGCTCTGCAATTTTTAAGGTATCTTCGAGCGTAATAAAGCCAAAGTCATCAGCCTTACGCGGATACGTAGCCGTATCACCGTGAGTCATGGCAAGGCCACCACCAACAAGTACGTTAAAGCCAACAAGCTTTCCGTTATCAGCAATTGCCACAAAGTTTAAGTCATTCGCATGCACATCAACTTCGTTATTAGGCGGAATGGTTACCGTTGTTTTAAATTTACGCGGTAAGTAGTTAGATCCTAAAATTGGCTCTTCTGTGGTTTCTGCCTTTTCGCCATTTAGCCAAATTTCAGCATACGCTTTCGTTTTTGGTAATAAATGTTCAGAAATTTTTGCAGCCCAGTCGTAAGCTTCTTGGTGTAACTCAGACTCAACAGGGTTAGTAGTACAAAGCACGTTACGGTTAACATCGCCCGCAGTTGCAATAGAGTCTATACCTACGCTGTTAAGCATTTGGTGCATGCCTTTAATATTCGGCTTTAATACACCATGAAACTGAAACGTTTGACGCGTTGTTAAACGAATACTGCCGTAGCTTGTTTTGTCATCTGCAAACTTATCGATTGCTAGCCACTGCTCTGGCTTAATAATACCGCCAGGCATACGTGCACGTAACATTACATTATGTAGCGGCTCTAGCTTTTGCTTAGCACGCTCACCACGTATATCGCGGTCATCTTGTTGGTACATGCCATGAAAACGTATTAACTGAAAGTTATCGGCAGTAAAACCACCGGTAATCTCGTCTTTTAAATCTTTTTCTATGGTGCCACGTAAAAAGTTACTTTCTCTTTTCAAACGTTCGTTATCAGAAAGTTTTACGTTTTTATCTTGTTCGCTCATTTTAAATCCTAAATTTGTTACAGTGACGGCTGTTAGCTGTTAAATAAAATAAGAAACGTGATTAATACACGTCTTTCTGATAGCGGTTTGCGCTACGCAAATCTTTTAAGTATTGCTCTGCGTCTTCGTTACTCTTACCTGTGTTTTCTTTAACGATATCAAGCAAGGCGTTGTGTACATCTTTTGCCATACGATTTGCATCGCCACAAATATAAAAGTGAGCGCCAGCTTCTAACCATTCAAACACGTCTTTACTGTTACTGCGTAATTTGTCTTGTACGTATACTTTTTCGGCTTGGTCGCGGCTAAATGCTACATCTACTTTGTTAAGTAAACCCGATTTTAAATAACCCTGTATTTCTACTTGGTATAAAAAATCTTGAGTAAAATGTGGGTTACCAAAAAACAACCAGTTTTTGCCTTGTGCTTCACGCGAATCACGCTCTTGTAAAAATGCACGGAACGGCGCAATACCGGTACCTGGGCCAACCATGATCACAGGTGTATCATCGTTAGTAGGTAGGCGGAAATTATCGTTGTGTTCGCTAAATACTTTAACTTTACAACCTTCTTCAGCACGACGAGTTAAGTAACCAGTACAACCTCCTAAATGCTCGCTATCAAATGCATCAAACTGCACTAGACCTAGTGTTAAATGTACTTCGTCTTCAACCTCAGCTTGGCTAGATGCAATTGAGTACAAACGAGCTTGTAGTTTACGTAGGCAATCTACTAATGTTTGCGCATCAATTTTTGCTGGGTTTTGGCGAATCACATCAAATATTTGGCGAGGTTCAATATACGCACGCATTGCCGCTTTATCTTCTACAAGCTTTAATAATTCAGGCGTACCTGTTGCTGTTGCGTATTTTTCTACAAAACCTGGGTACGACTGAGTCAACTCTAGTTTTTCAATAAGTGCATCGCGTACGCTTAGCTCTTCATCACCTACTTTTACAATGCTTGTTGCATCTATTTGAGTAAGTGTAAGTACTTCATCAACTAATACATCGTCATTTAAAAAGTACACACCTAATGAATCACCTGGCGTGTAAGTAATGTCAGAACCTTCAAGCGAAATTTCAACGTGACGTACATCTTTAGTCGAGTCGCGACCGGTAATTTTTTGAACAGTTAATAGCTCTGCTTCAAATGGATTTTGTTTTGTATATTGGCTTGCTGCAGAGGTAGGAGCGCCAAATGGCATTGATACAACTTGACCACCAGCGGCTTCTTGCTGCGCTTTTAAATCAGGTTCAAATGCATCAACTGCACCGGCGATCCACGTAGCGGCTTCATCTTCGTAATCTACATCTAAATCAGCACGTTGATAGATAGTTTGTGCACCGAGTTTATTTAAACGCTCTTCAAAATCTTTTGCTGTCTGGCAGAAAAACTCATAGCTAGAATCACCTAAGCCAATAACCGCTATTTTCACATCGTCTAGTTTTGGCGCTTTTTTAGTGGCTAAAAATTCGTGGAGTGTTTCTGCGTCTTCTGGTGGCTCACCTTCGCCGTAAGTAGATACAACGATAGTTAAAAACTTTTCTTTTTTCAGGGCTGTTGGTTTGTAATCTGACATGCTAACAAGCTTAACTGCTAAGCCTCGCGACTCAGCCTGCTCTTTCATTTTGGTAGCTACACCTTTTGCGTTACCCGTTTGCGAACCATATAAAATAGTTAGCGCTGCTGCATCACCCGCAGCCGGTACGCCTGCCGTAGGAGCACCTAACGCAGCTGAATTAGCATTTGCAGCTAAGTAACCACTTACCCACGCTTGTTGAATTGGATTAAGTTCAGCCACTAAACCTTGCAGCTTTTGTACTTGATCTTGCGATAGCGGGCTTGCCGCAGCATTTAGTTGACCTAACAACATGAATCGATTCCCCATAACCCTGAAAATTAAACACAACACACTTTGTGTATTGTTAAAAATGAGTTTTACCTCATCCAGAGCGTATCTGTTGAGGTTTTCTAAGTTAGTAGGATAACGGGCTCAGCATAGATAAAAAAAGAATAGAATCTGCTTTGATATTCC
>NZ_JACJDN010000244.1:0-5560 GCF_014163565.1 Pseudoalteromonas sp. SR45-5
AAGAGCTTGCTTTGAAGGCGTGGGAAAAGTTAGAAAAAATATTTAAGTACAGTGACGAGGAAAAAGCGGGTGTGTATTACACCTTTGCATTGTCACTTGCTTCAAGCGGGCATAAACAAGCGAGCTTTTGGCTAAATAAAGTGCCAAAAGAGCGACTAGACAGCAAGCTTATTCAGTGGCAACTGGGCAATATGCTCAAAACCCAAGATTGGGAAGGGATTGCTGCATTTTTTACAGGTAAAGAAAATTTAAGTCTTGGTCAGCAATATTGGTTAGCTTATAGCTATGCACAACGTGGCGAGCAACAAAAAGCAGACGACATCTGGAAAAAAGTAGCGGCTAATCGTGATTATTACGGCTTTTTAGCCGCAGCACGTTTGGGGTTGCCCGTTGATTTAAATAATCAGCCTTTAGCAGTCGATAAGGTACTTGTAGATAAAGTGAGTAATGCACCAGGCTTTAAGCGTGCAAAAGCACTTTATGATATTGAGCGCTTTACGTCGGCGCGCCGTGAATGGAATTACTTAACGGATACCTCCAGCGATGAAGAAAAGCTGGCAGCATCACAGTTATCTACCGATTTAGGTTGGCACGACAGTACTATTTTTACTTTAGCAAAAATTAAAGCATGGGATAATGTAGAGCAACGTTTTCCGTTTGCGTTTCAAGATGTTTTTGAGCGCTACAGTAAACGTAGCAAGATAGATGTTGCTTGGAGTATTGCTATTGCAAGGCGCGAAAGCTCTTTTGCACCAGATGCACGCTCGCATGCTAATGCGCGTGGTTTAATGCAGTTATTACCTAGTACTGCTGAGTATGTAAATAAAGGCAGTGTGACAAGTAGTCGTTTATATCAACCTAAAACAAATATTAGGTTGGGTACGAGTTACTTACAATACTTAAAAAAGAAAAACCATGGTAATGAAGTGCTGGCTACGGCTTCTTATAATGCGGGTTATCACCGTATAAAGCGTTGGTTACCTGATGACGCTATTCCGGCTGAGTTATGGGTAGAGCTTATTCCGTATCGCGAAACCCGCGATTACGTAAAAAATGTATTTGCGTACAGGCAGGTTTACCATACAAGAATGGGCCGAGAAGGTAATGTATTAGCGCCGCTACTCGAAATGAAAATGGGCGGTTGAATATATGATACCAATCGACCAATAACTTAACACGATAGGTATAGGTATTAATAAGGGGGATGTTTACATGTTAAATATCCCCCTTTTTTGAGCGCTGAGGGTAATACCAATTTTATTAAAAACGTGATCATTCTAGCGTATTAAATAACTCAATAACTGCGTTAAAAATTATTTATATAGAACAACTATGTATCATAATTTTAGCCTTGTTATTAAGCTATTTTCTTATCGCTATAATAGATCATTAATTTAATGCAATTGGTATAAGTGATAGACTCATAGCAAGTTAAATTTAACAGATGGATTAACAATGGATAAATTAGCCGTTTTATACGCCGAACATATTGCAACACTGCAACAGCGTACTCGTACAATTTGTAATAGCGAAGGGTTAGAAGGATTAGTAATTCATTCAGGCCAAGCTAAGCGCCAGTTTTTAGATGATATGTATTATCCATTTAAAGTTAATCCACAGTTTAAAGCATGGTTACCGGTTATTGATAATCCTCATTGCTGGATTGTGGTAAATGGCAGCGACAAGCCAAAACTCATATTTTATCGCCCGGTAGATTTTTGGCATAAAGTACCAGACGAGCCTCGCGACTTTTGGGCTGAGTACTTTGATATAGAGCTACTACTTCAGCCTGATCAAGTAGAAAAGTTATTACCATACGATAAAGCTAAATATGCTTACATGGGTGAATACATTGAAGTAGCGCAAGCTCTTGGTTTTAGTATTATGAACCCTGAGCCTGTACTTAACTATTTTCATTACCACCGCGCTTATAAAACGCAGTACGAACTTGAATGTTTACGCAACGCTAACCGCATTGCAGTAGATGGGCATAAAGCTGCACGCGATACATTCTTTAATGGTGGTAGCGAGTTCGACATTCAGCAAGCGTACTTAATGGCGACACGTCAAAGCGAAAATGAAATGCCGTACGGCAACATTGTTGCGCTTAACGAAAACTGCGCTATTTTGCACTACACGCACTTTGATCCAAAAGTGCCACACACCCACAACTCATTTTTAATTGATGCCGGTGCAAACTTTAATGGTTACGCTGCTGATATTACTCGTACGTATGATTTTAAAAAGCAGGGTGAGTTTGCTGAGCTTGTGCAAGCGATGACTGTTCAACAAATCGAGTTAGGTAAAGGTTTAAAGCCGGGTATGCTTTATGGTGATTTACACGTTGAATGTCATAATCGTATCGCACAAATACTTAGTGACTTTAAAATTGTTAACCTACCCGCGGAGGAAATTGTTGAGCGTAAAATTACATCTACTTTCTTCCCGCATGGACTAGGACATCACCTAGGTTTACAAGTGCATGATATGGGCGGTTTTATGAGTGACGAAAAGGGCACACATCAACCATCGCCTGAAGGGCATCCGTTCTTGCGTTGTACTCGCCTGATCGAAAAAAACCAAGTGTTTACTATTGAGCCAGGTTTATACTTTATTGATTCACTGCTTGGTGATTTAGCGCAAACCGATAATAAGCAGTTTATTAACTGGGAAAAGGTAGAGTCATTTAAACCATTTGGCGGCATTCGTATTGAAGATAACATTATTGTTCACGAAGATAGCCTAGAGAATATGACGCGTAATTTAGAACTCGATTAATTTCTATAAAGACGAGTTAGCGAATAAACGTTAAAATATGCATATGAACGGGGCCTTTAGGCCCCATTTTTAATTGAGCTCTTAATATGTCTGAATATAAATATCCTGCTGCTGACGTTTTTCATCAAGAAGAAATAAAAAAAAGTACGTTTATAGTCCACATTGCACACACCCCCGATTTAAATTCAGCAAAAACATTTATTAAAAGCATTGAAGAAAAGTATAGCGATGCACGTCATAACTGCTGGGCACATGTGGCAGGCAATCCTGGTGGCAGCCATGTTTATGGTTTTTCGGATGATGGTGAACCTAATGGCACTGCGGGGAAACCTATGTTAAATGTGCTGGTGGGTTCGGGCCTTGGCGAAATCACTGCCGTGGTGACACGTTATTTTGGCGGCATAAAATTAGGCACCGGCGGGCTAGTACGTGCTTATGGTGGCTCATTAAATAATGCACTAGTAAAATTGCAAACGGTGCTTAAAGTTCCCAGCGTTGAAATTACTGGGAGTAGTGAGTACAGCATGCAAGGCGCGATTGAGCAGTTATTAAAAACAAAGTATCAAGTGCTTAATATTGATAAGCAATTTACTGCTAATATTGAGTGGGTGATTACAATCGATAGCCGTGAAGCTCAGCAAGCAATCAAAGATATTTTTGATTTAAGTCACGGCGCAGTTGAGTTAACTATTAAAGAGTAATAACCTACACAAATTGCATATAATGCATACTGACCCTATTTAATTTGGTTGATACTACTCAGCCTGAATTTACTAATAATAAAAGCGACAAGCTAAATGCAATTTCGTACCATCATAAAAATTCTTGGCCAACTTGTTGCGCTGTTTAGTATTACCATGGTGCCTCCGGCACTGGTGTCTTTAATATACAAAGACGGTGGTGGTGTTCCTTTTGTTTTAGCATTTATCTTTAGTGTTGTTATTGGCATGATGGCTTATTACCCAAACCGCCATGAAAACGGTGATTTAAAAGCACGTGAAGGCTTTTTAATTGTTGTTTTGTTTTGGCTGGTACTTGGGGCGTTTGCGTCCTTGCCGCTTATCTTTTTACAAGAACCGAACTTATCGCTCGCCGATGCGGTGTTTGAAGCATTCTCTGGCTTAACAACCACCGGCGCTACGGTGCTTACCGGTATTGAGTATTTACCCAAGTCGGTATTGTTTTATCGCCAGCAACTCCAGTGGTTTGGCGGTATGGGTATAATCGTACTCGCTGTTGCTATACTACCTATGCTAGGTGTTGGTGGTATGCAGTTGTACCGCGCTGAAATACCAGGGCCTGTAAAAGATTCTAAAATGACCCCGCGAATTGCCGATACTGCAAAGCACCTTTGGTATATTTATGTGTCGTTGACTATTACTTGTATGCTGGCTTATTGGGCTGCAGGAATGGAGTGGTTTGATGCTATATGTCATGCATTCTCAACGGTGGCGATAGGTGGTTTTTCTACTTACGACGCCTCCATGGGGCACTTTGACAGCCCTGTAATTAACTTTATTTGTGTGTTCTTTTTAATTATTGCCGCTGTTAACTTCTCCCTGCATTACGCCGCAGTGGCGAGCCGAAACATACAAGTTTATATTAGAGATCCAGAGTTTAAGGTGTTTTTGTGTATTCAATTAGCGCTGGTGGTTATTTGTTTTACTGTACTTTCCTCTAACGAAATATTTGCTAATGGTGATGAAACCCTCGATCAGGCGTTATTTCAAGCTGTTTCAATGAGTACAACAGCAGGCTTTGCTACTGATAACTTTTCAACATGGCCTTTGTTTTTACCTATTTTACTTATATTTTCGAGCTTTATTGGTGGCTGTGCAGGCTCTACCGGTGGTGGTATGAAAGTAGTGCGCGTGTTCTTACTGTACTTGCAGGGTGTGCGTGAGCTTAATCGTTTGGTGCACCCACGGGCTATATATTCAATCAAGCTGGGTCGTAAGGCGTTGCCAGACAAAGTAGTAGAAGCCGTGTGGGGATTTTTCTCTGCATATGCGCTTGTATTTATTATTATCATGTTAGCGCTTATGGGCACGGGTATGGATAACATAACTGCGTTCTCAGCCACTGCGGCTTGTTTAAATAACTTAGGGCCTGGCTTAGGAGATGTAGCGTCGCATTATGGTGCTATAACCGATGGTGCTAAATGGTTGCTTACTATTGCAATGGTGTTTGGTCGCCTAGAAATATTTACTTTATTAGTGTTATTTACGCCTACTTTTTGGCGTGGATAAACGAGCGGCTTAAGTTTTAAATTACAAAATATTGGAAAAAGGGATATGCCAACAAATTTAGAAAAGCTAAAGCATATAGGTGTAGGCAGTTTAGTTGACCTAGAAATATTAACACCTACAAGCAGTAAGCGTGTTAAAACTGAATTAGTTGGTTTACTCGATAAACAGTTTATTATTTTAAATTATCCCAATGCTAAGCGTTTACCTGCAGCGAGTGACTATTTACGTGATGGTGTAATGGTTGTTGTAAGAGCACTGATTGAAGGCAGTGGCGGGCAAGTTATTGCGTTTCGCCAGCAAATTATGTCAGTAGCCTCTCATCCCGCTAAACTCGTCTTTATTAATTTTCCTAAGCAAGTGCAGCTATTTGCGCTACGCTCGCAAACACGCATACCTACCTTGTTACCTGCAAAGCTAAAACTAAGTGACGATAGAGTGCTTGAAGGCCTTATTAAGGACATTTCACTCACTGGTGTAATGTTTGATATTAGAGGCGATCAGCAAGCTGAAGGTATTAAAGATATGCAATGCAC
>NZ_JACJDN010000245.1:0-5539 GCF_014163565.1 Pseudoalteromonas sp. SR45-5
TTCTTTTTTTATTACCTATCGTGTTGTGTTTAGGTTGGTACTTTTTTTTGCGCCACAACGGCGTACCAATTAAACAAGGTAAAAAAGGCTTTATGTATATTTTAGCGTTTTCAGCCTTTGTACTCGGCTTTTTTGTATTGATAATGCAAATTACCGAATACGCACCAACTGATTTATAGGCATTAAAAAAGCCGCAAAAGCGGCTTTATTCTATTTAGCGTTTGGCTGTTAAACGCTAAAGCTTGCACCACAACCACAGGTTGTTGTTGCATTTGGATTAGATACAAAAAAGCGTGCGCCTTCTAATCCTTCAGTGTAATCAACCTCACCATCAACCAAATATTGAATGCTCATTGGATCAATAACGAGTGTTACACCATTTTTTACAATTTCTAAATCGCCAGGATTCGCTTTTTCATCAAAAGTAAAACCATATTGAAAACCAGAACAACCACCGCCTGTTACATAAACACGCAGTTTTAAGTCTGGGTTTTCTTCTTCGTCGATTAACTGTTTAACACGAACAGCAGCCGCATCGCTGAACTTAATTGGTAATTCTTCAGACATTTTAAAACCCTCAATATCGCAATGGCGTGATTATCTAATACCCGAGTGTTTTAATCAAGTATAGTAAAACAACTCTTTCCTCTAAGTTATATCTATAAATTAGTAAAAAAGTGGCCAAACATTAACTAGCTAAAATAATACTTAAGCAAACTAAAAGCGACCTTTATACGCTATAAACTCATTAAATATTTTAGTTATAGGCAATAGGTCTTAATCTTCACTGCAAATTGTTAATATAAGTTACGAAAATTTCAAAATCACAAGGACTTAGCTAAACTCTTTTGCTAAAATGCTGCTGAAAAATACAGCGAGGAATTATGCATGTGGCTTGAGCAACTCAGGCGTCGGCTGGCAAAACCTAAAACATCTGTACAATTATGCTTATTAGGCGTAGTTGCCGGATTAATTGCTGCATTTTTTATTATTTTATTTCGCTTAACCATTCTGTTTTTCCAAAGCTTATTTTTAGAAACACCTGACGACTTTACTACCCTACCAACACTTGAACGTGTACTAATGCCTTTAGTTGCTGCATTACTAATAGCCACGTTTGCTGCCTTTACTGGGTTTAAACATTACCGCTTGGGTATCCCCTTTGTTATACACAGAATTAAACGTCACTACGGGCAAATGCCTTTATACAATACGGTTAATCAATTTGTTGGTGGCGCACTTGCTCTCATTAGCGGTTTTTCAGTTGGCCGAGAAGGGCCTTCCGTGCATATGGGCGCAACGGGGGCGAGTATTTTGGCAGATAAGCTGCATTTACCGCATAATGCCATGCGTACTCTAAGTGGTTGTGGAGTAGCGGCAGGTATAGCCGCGTCGTTTAATACTCCACTTGCAGCCGTTATTTTTGTAATGGAAGTGGTACTTCGTGAATATAAAGTACATATATTTGTACCTATCATGCTTGCCGCTGTTACTGGCGCACTGGCCACACAGTTTGTTTTTGGTGAAGGCTCAGAGCTTGCGCTCATTACCATAGCGCCATTGAGTGGTTGGCATTACCCTTATTTAATATTATGCGGCATGGCGCTGGGTGCAATTGCATTTAGCTTTAATCAAAACTTAATGCTAATTATTAAAACATTTAAACCTTTAAGTATGTTCCCTCGTTTATTAATTGCAGGGTGCATTGCCAGCTTAATAGCTTACGCAGTGCCTCATGCTATGGGCTCTGGTATGAGCGCAATAACTATCGCGGTTGAATCTCCTGATGACGTAAAGCTACTCACAACTATTTTAATCGCTAAACTACTTGCTACATTGTTTGCTATCGGTTTGGGTATTCCGGGCGGTTTAATTGGTCCGGTAATTGGACTTGGCGTATTAATTGGTACATTAATGGCTTTTTTTGCTCAGTTTATTAGTCCTGGCACTGATATAGCGGGTACTTATGGAGTTTTAGGTATGGCCGGATTAATGGCCGCCACATTGCATGCACCACTAGCTGCTTTAACAACGGTCATGGAGCTTACATCGTCACCTGAAATAATTGTTCCAGCTATGCTTGTGATCACCACGGCCTATGTAACAGCATTACAGTTTTTTGGAAATCGCTCCATATTTTTGCAGCAACTAGATTTTCAGGGATTACCGTACCATGTATCTCCCGCTACCGAAGCATTACAAAAAGTGGGGATAATGGATGATATGGATGAAGACTTTAAATTGCTTTATTCAGACGACAAAGTGCAAATAAAAAGCACATTAGATGCCATGGATAGCCAAACTCCGTTAATTGTTTTTGACGAAGAAAATGGCTATCGTCTCGCTGAATACGATTTAACGCTAATGTCTAATGAAACAATAAATATAAATTATATTAGCTTGCAGGGCATCAGTAGTCAGGCCACCCTAGCCGATGCTTTCGATATCCTAAAAGATAAAAGAAGTGGCGCGCTTTACGTTTATAACCTTTTAGATAATCAACAAATTATGGGGCTATTACGCTGGGATCAAATTCATCATATTTTAACCATTCGTAACAGCTTACTTTAAACAATAAGGACTATTATGAGCGCATTATTGATTTATAAAACACTCCACATATTTTTTATGATTGCGTGGTTTGCCGGTATTTTTTACTTGCCTCGATTATTTGTATATCACGCTATGAGCGAGGAAAGATCATGCAACTCTATGTTAAAAGTTATGGAGCGCAGACTACTTTATTTCGTTACCCCATTTGCTGTATTAACCGCTGTATTTGGTGTATTGACCATTGTTGAATATGGTCGTGATTGGTTTAGATACAGTATGTGGCTGCACTATAAACTAGTACTGGTGATCATATTATATATATACCACGGCTACTGTTTTAAGTTATTAAATGACTTTAAGCATGACCGCAACACTAAGACAGACCGCTTTTACCGTATTTTTAATGAGCTCCCAGTTATTGCGTTGCTCATCATAGTGGCCCTTGCGGTAATAAAACCTAATTTATAAGCTTTGCGGCGCATGTTAAACTTCGCTGCAATTTACAATACTTGCTTTAACACGCGCGATTGCGTGCTCCATTTATGGATTATCGCGCCCATTTGATTGATTAGGAATAACCCCATGTTAAGTTTCCAAGGTGAGCATATACTGTCTGTAAATCAGCTAGACAGAGACTGCATTGAACGTATTTTTGCAGTAGCAAAAAAAATGGAGCCTTATGCTAAAAAGCAAAAGCAAACTAAGGTGCTAGAAGGCGCTATTTTAGCTAATTTGTTTTTTGAACCAAGCACTCGTACACGAGTTAGCTTTGGCACCGCCTTTAACTTACTTGGCGGTGGTGTACGTGAAACTACAGGTATGCAAAGTTCAGCCCTTGCTAAGGGTGAGTCTCTTTACGATACCGCCCGCGTTATTTCAGCTTATGCTGACGCTGTTGCCATGCGCCATCCTGATGCAGGCTCAGTAAGTGAATTTGCTGATGGCTGTACTGTGCCGGTTATTAATGGCGGCGACGGCCCAAATGAGCACCCTACTCAAGCATTGCTTGACTTATTAACCATTGAGCGCGAATTACATCGTTTTGGTCAAAATATTGATGGTATGCATATAGCGCTTGTGGGCGATTTAAAGTATGGCCGCACAGTGCATTCTTTATCTAAACTATTGTGCCATTATAAAAACGTAAAGTTTTCGATGGTCGCGCCTGATGGCTTACAAATGCCAACAAGCATTTTAGATGCAGTAGAAAATGCTGGCCATAAAATTGAGCTAGTAAATAAGATGGAAGGCAATTTAGCAGCCGATATTGTTTACCAAACACGTATTCAAGAAGAGCGTTTTCCATCGCAAGAAGAAGCAAATAAATACCGTGGCGGCTTTAGGATTAGCCAATCTATTTACAGCGCTCACTGTAAGCCTAACTCTGTATTAATGCATCCTCTTCCACGTGACAGTCGCTTAGAAGCCAACGAGCTTGATAACGACTTAAACAGTAACGACAATTTAGCAATATTTCGCCAGGTACAAAACGGCGTATTAATTCGTATGGCACTGTTTGCTTTAACACTCGGCGTAGAAAACAAAGTCGATAAGTATGAAGTAGACGTACCTTGGTTTAGCCGCAAACGCGACAGCTAACCCCCTTTTAAGTGACAATTTATAGGATTTTTCATGACAATTAGCCAAGACTTATTTGAACGCGCCCAAGCTTCTATTCCTGGTGGCGTAAACTCACCAGTTCGTGCTTTTAATGGTGTAGGCGGTACGCCACTATTCATTACAAAAGCAGAAGGCGCGTTTACATTTGATGCCGACGGTAATCGTTACATTGATTATGTTGGCTCTTGGGGGCCTATGATCATGGGCCATAATCACCCTGCAATTAAACAAGCTGTACACGAAGCTGTAGAAAATGGCCTTAGCTATGGCGCACCAACTGAAGCCGAAATATTAATGGCTGAAAAAGTAAAAGAGCTAGTTCCATCAATCGAAAAAGTACGCATGGTTAGCTCAGGCACTGAAGCGACAATGAGTGCAATTCGTTTAGCACGTGGCTTTACCGGTCGCGATAAAATATTAAAATTTGAAGGTTGTTACCACGGTCACGCTGACTCGTTATTAGTTAAGGCAGGCTCTGGTGCACTAACAATGGGTGTACCTAATTCTCCAGGTATTCCTGAAGACTTTGCTAAGCATACACTTACAGTTTCGTTTAATAACCTAGATGAAGTAAAAGCTATTTTTGCAAAATACGCAGATGAAATTGCCTGTATTATTGTAGAGCCAGTAGCCGGTAACATGAACTGTATTCCACCAGTGCCTGGCTTTTTAGAAGGTTTGCGTGATGTGTGTGACGAATATAAATCAGTACTTATTTTTGATGAAGTAATGACAGGCTTTCGTGTTGCACTTGGCGGTGCACAAGCTTATTACAACATTAAACCAGATCTTACGTGTTTAGGTAAAGTAATTGGCGGCGGCATGCCAGTTGGCGCGTTTGGTGGTAAAACTGAAATAATGGATTACATTGCGCCTGTAGGACCAGTTTACCAAGCTGGTACTCTTTCTGGTAACCCTATTGCAATGGCTGCAGGTTTAAAATCACTTGAGCTATTAAGTGAGCCTGGCCTTCACGATAAGTTAGAAGCTATTTCAAAAGCAATTTGTGAAGGCTTTGAAGCTGGTGCTAAAAAAGCCGGTGTTGCGCTAACAACTAACTATGCGGGCGGCATGTATGGATTCTTTTTTACTGATGCTGAAAAAGTAACGACATACAAGCAAGCAACTGAGTGTGACCTAGAGCGCTTCAAACGTTTTTTCCACCTTATGCTTGAAGAAGGCGTGTACCTTGCTCCATCAGCATTTGAGGCTGGTTTTGTATGTGCTGCGCATACTGAACAAGAAGTAAAAGACACAATAGCGGCAGCAGAACGCTCGTTTGCTAAACTTTAAGTTAAAATTACTTTTTATATTTTATAAGCGCTTGTTTTTACAGTATGTAATTAAGACTAAAGATTGAAAAAAG
>NZ_JACJDN010000246.1:0-5522 GCF_014163565.1 Pseudoalteromonas sp. SR45-5
CCAAACTAAGTCGTTATTGCTGTGTTAAAATATTTAGCTAATTAAAAGTTTATATCATATCCTTGAGTACATTAATATGATATATGATATATAATAAAGCAATATATCAACTCGGAATCCTGCGCAATGAAAAGCCAACCCCGTCAAAATTTAACACAACAATTAACCCACGATTTGGGTTTTGCTATTGTGCGTGGTGTTTACCCTGTAAGCGAAGGCCTGCCTTCTGAAGCCGATTTATGTATAAAGTATGATGTAAGTCGCAGCGCTACCCGCGAAGCGGTAAAAATGCTCTCTGCTAAAGGGTTAATTTCATCGCGTCCTAAGCAAGGTATTCGTGTATTACCTGAAAGTAGCTGGAACATGTTTGATACCGACGTACTACGTTGGATTTTAAGCAGTAAGCCATCACTGTCGTTATTAAAAGAGTTTACTCAAGTACGCGTAGCCCTTGAACCACAAGCGGCCGCTCTTGCAGCACTAAATGCAACTGCTGAACAACTCGCTGATATAGATAGTGCCTTAGCCCGTATGGCTGAAGCAGACGAAGGCTTAGACGACCCATTAGAAGCCGACATTGCTTTTCATACCAGCATATTAGTGGCCAGTAACAATCGCTTTTTTGTGCAGTTAACTGAGTTTATTAGTACAGCTCTTAGAGTAAGTATTCGTTATACAAACCACATTAAAGGTGTACCGGGCGCAGATGTTGCTAAGCACGCTGATATTTTAGAGACTATAAAGTCACGCGATCCTGAGCGCGCTAAAAAAGCAGTAGAAACAATTTTAGAAGAAGCACTACAGTTAATTGAATCTAAATTAGTGTAATGTTAGTTCAACATATTATATAAATATTGAGTCCATCGAATTTACTCTTTGCAGTATATTTTATGGACTTTTTTATTGCCTATAAAACTTAAATTACAGGCATTAAAAAATCCGATATCAGTCTCCTGATATCGGATTTTCAATTATTTAAATCAGCTTAATAACTCGGGTTATTAACTAAGATAAAACGCCTTTTTACAGGCTAGAATTACAATCCTAATTTCTTCTCAAGATAGTGGATGTTAGTACCACCATTTTGGAAGTTTTCATCTGCAAGAATTCTCTTATGCAAAGGAGTATTAGTTTTAATTCCGTCAATTACTAGCTCGTTAAGTGCATTGCGCGCGCGGGCAATAGCTACGTCACGGTTTTCACCGTAAGTGATTAACTTACCAATCATTGAATCGTAATGTGGTGGAACCGTATAGTCAGCGTAAATATGGCTGTCCCAACGAATACCTAAGCCACCAGCAGGATGGAAACGTGTAATTTTACCCGGTGAAGGGATAAACGTTTCAGGGTCTTCAGCATTAATACGACACTCAATAGCATGACCACGAATAACAACGTCGTCTTGCGTGAATGATAATGGTTGACCCGCAGCAATTTTTAACTGCTCTTTGATTAAATCAATACCAGTAACCATTTCAGTTACAGGGTGTTCAACCTGAATACGTGTATTCATTTCGATGAAGTAAAACTCGCCGTTTTCGTATAAAAACTCAAACGTACCTGCACCGCGGTAACCGATTTCGATACATGCACGTGTACAGCGTTCACCAATAAATTTACGTGTTTCTGCAGTAATACCTGGCGCTGGTGCTTCTTCAACTACTTTTTGGTGACGACGTTGCATAGAACAATCGCGTTCACCTAAATGTACTGCATTACCTTGGCCATCTGCTAATACTTGAACTTCGATATGGCGTGGGTTTTCAAGGAATTTCTCCATGTAAACCATGCTATTACCAAAGAACTGCTTAGCTTCTTGCTGTGTTAATGCAATTGAATCAATAAGTTCAGATTCGCTACGAACA
The DNA here is from genome assembly GCF_014163565.1 of Pseudoalteromonas sp. SR45-5. Classification (NCBI taxonomy): domain Bacteria; kingdom Pseudomonadati; phylum Pseudomonadota; class Gammaproteobacteria; order Alteromonadales; family Pseudoalteromonadaceae; genus Pseudoalteromonas; species Pseudoalteromonas sp. SR45-5. The sequence continues at coordinate 1,866 of NZ_JACJDN010000246.1, forward strand.
ACACGCATACCACGACCACCACCGCCACCAGCGGCTTTGATGATTACCGGGTAACCGATTCGTTTGGCGATTTGCATGTTACGTTCTTTATCATCTGATACCGGACCATCAGACCCTGGTACACATGGAACGCCTGCTTTACGCATTGCTGAAATAGCAGAAACTTTATCACCCATAAGGCGAATAGTGTCACCTTTTGGACCAATAAATACAAAACCACTTTGCTCAACTTGGTCGGCAAAATCAGCGTTTTCTGCAAGGAAACCGTAACCTGGATGAATCGCTACAGCGTCAGTTATTTCAGCCGCAGCAATAATGCGCGGGATATCTAAATAACTTTCAGTTGCTGATGGTCTACCAATACAGATGGTTTCATCTGCAAGCAATACATGCTTAAGATCGCGATCCGCCGTTGAATGCACAGCAACCGTTTTGATCCCAAGCTCTTTGCAGGCGCGCAATATACGAAGTGCAATTTCACCTCGGTTTGCAATGACTACTTTATCTAACATTAGAGTTGGCCTTTTAGGTTACGCTATTATTCAATGATGAATAGAGGTTGATCAAATTCTATTGGCTCGCCATTTTCAGCTAAGATAGCTCTTACTGTACCGGCTTTATCTGACTCAATTTGGTTCATCATTTTCATAGCTTCGATAATACAAAGCGTATCGCCAACTTTAACTTGCTGACCAACTTCTACATACGCTGGAGCTTCAGGAGACGCTGCTGCATAGAAAGATCCAACCATTGGTGATTTAACTTGATGGCCAGTAGGTTCTGCTGGAGCTGCTGCTTCAACTGCTACAGGAGCTGCTGCAACTGGAGCAGGGGCTGCTGGCGCCGGTGCATATTGCTGTGGAGCAAATTGCGGGTAACCAGGGCCTGCGCTCATGTTGTTACGGTTAATACGTACTGATTCTTCACCTTCAGTGATTTCTAGCTCAGCAATACCTGATTCTTCTACTAATTCGATAAGCTTCTTTATCTTGCGAATATCCATTACACGACCCGCCTGTTTGTTTGTGTGTTAATTTAAAATTAAATCGAGTTTTTCAACCGGCTCACAGCGGCATTTAATGCTGCGTGGTAACCCATTGCACCTAATCCACATATCACGCCTTGTGCCACATCAGAAAAATACGAATGATGACGAAAGGCTTCACGTGCGTGCACATTACTTAAGTGCACTTCAAAAAACGGAATATCAACACTTAGCAATGCATCACGTAATGCAACGCTTGTATGCGTAAATGCAGCAGGGTTAATTATTATGTAATCAACCGCTTGCCAAGCACTGTGTATTCGCTCAATGAGGGCTTGCTCACTATTACTTTGAAAATGTGCTAACTCAACATCTAGACTATCAGCGGCACTGGTTAGTTCGCTCATAATTTCACTTAGCGTTTGAAAACCGTATTTATCCGGTTCACGCTTGCCAAGCATGTTCAAATTTGGACCATTTATAACTAAAAGGTTAAATTTTGCAGCCATAATACGCGATATATCCTATAAGTAATGAGTTAAGCGGTTGCTAAGTAGTTTTTCGCTTTTAAGTAAGCAGAAAAAAGTAATGTAGCAACAAATTCTCACGTTAACCAACTATTATAGTGATTTCGATGTAAATAGCAGCAAAATACTGGTCCAATCTCTATTTTGGGAACGAAGAACTAGGAGGGAGTCGTAAGCCACTTGGTATATCCAAGTGGCTCTATTGCACTATTATTGTGCGCTGGCGCGCACTGTAGCAAGGTGTTTAGCAAAATCTTCTGCGTTTAAAAAGCCGGTTACACGTTGTGTAGTTAGCTCTTTACCTTGGGTGTTAAAAAACAAAATACTAGGTAAACCAAACACGGTGTACTCTTCCATTAACTCAATTGTTTTATTGTCACTGTTTGTTAAATCAACTTGAATTAGCTGATAATGGCTAAATTCACTTTGCACTTTGGCATCTGGAAACGTGTAATGCTCAAACTCTTTACACGCCACACACCAGTCAGCATATAAGTCGACCATAACCATTCGACCTTCATTACTCGCTTGCGCTACGGCCTCTTTTAGCTCAGCTAAATCCGCCACCTTTTTAAACTCATTACTTTGTGAGCTTACTTGCACAGCTTGTACTGGCCAAAAGTAGTTTTTAGTTAACGTAAACCCTGTCATAACTAATAGCGTTGCAGCAAACCATAATGCAGTTTTTAACTTGCTTTGTGTTTGGCTACTTTGCCAGTGATGTAGGTACAGTGCTGTTGCTAATGCAAGCACACCTGCCATTAATAATATAATGTCGGCGCTTACTAGTCGCTCAAGTAATATAAGCGGCACAACGAGCATCACAAAACCAAACAAGGTTTTAACTTGCTCCATCCAACCACCTGCTTTAGGCAGCAATTTACCGCCAGATGTACCAAGTAATAAAAGTGGTAACCCCATACCTAAACTAAGCACGTATAGTGTTAAACCACCTACTAAGTAATCACCACTTTGCGCAACAAATAAGAGTGCCGCCGACAGTGGCGCTGTAGTACATGGTGATGCAATTAGCCCCGACAGTACGCCCATTAAAAATACGCCAACGTAGTTGCCGCCTTTTTGATTGTTACTTACCTGAGTTAGCTTGCTCATCATACTGCTTGGCAGTTTTATTTCGTACCAACCAAACATCGACATAGCCAATAATACAAATAGTAAACTAAAGCTAACTAATACAAATGGATGCTGTAAATACCCCTGCACTTGCCCACCAAGCGCCGCAACAACTAAACCAAGCGCTGCATAGGTAACTGCCATGCCTTGTATATATACAAACGACAACGCAAACGCTTTTTTAGTTGAAAGGTTTTGCTGACCCGCAATTAAGCTCGACAAAATAGGAAACATTGGAAATACGCAAGGCGTAAAAGCAAGGCCTACACCAACAACAAAAAATATAAGTAAATTAGTTATTAAGCCCTGACTTGCTAACTGTTCAGTAAAAGTAAGTTCTTTTTCGGTATCATCCGAATTTGTTGTAGGTTCAGTAGCTGGCTCGTTGAGTGCTGCAAATGTGCTTTGCGCAGTTGCTGCTTCATCTGTAGTGTTATTTTGGTCTACATTTTTAACCTGTGCACCACTAATAACACTAAGTGGGATGCTGATTACTTCTGGTGGATAGCAAAGCCCTGCTTTTGCACAGCCTTGGTAACGAACTTTAACCACAGCGCCTTCGGTTACATTACTTAGCTTACTAATAACACTCGCGGAATTAAAAAAAACCTCTGTTTTACCAAAAAATTCATCTTCAATAATTTCGCCACGGCCAGAATCGCCTACTTGAATGTTTGCACCTTTGGCGATAATTTCTATTTTCTTTTTATATAAATAATAGTCTGGCGCTATATCCCAACCTACAAACAAGGTACTGCCTTGCTGGTCAAAATCAAAAACAAACGCTTGGTCTACAGGTAAAAAAGTCTGTTGCGGAGGCCCAAGTAGATCACCAAGCACATTATTAGTCGCAGCCTTTACGGGTACAGTTAATAATGTAACCAACAATAAAAAGAAAAAACGCATTAATTCAGTACCTCGTCCATCCAATTAAAATACGCCAAATTACCGGTTGAAACTTCTACAACCTGAATCTCCGGCACTTCGTAGCTATGTAGCTCTTTTATTGTT
>NZ_JACJDN010000247.1:0-5510 GCF_014163565.1 Pseudoalteromonas sp. SR45-5
ATTTGAGCGTAGTAAAAACGGTAATTTTTATGGTTATGTTGAAAGTGTAATTAAAGATGGTAAACCAGTCGAAGGCGATAAAATTGAAGCTCTACATGAACTTGTAGAGCGTGCCGTGGATTTAAACGACGAAGCACTTGATTTACAAAATGGTGACATTGGGCATATTAACTATGAGCTTGAGCGTCTTCGTTTAAAAGAAAAGGGCTACTTACTAGATAACGCACTCACTGATGAACGTGTTGCTGAGCTTGCTCAAGAGCGTGCTGAATTACGTGCGCAGTATGGTGTACTTGAAAAAGATTTATTTGCACTACGTAAACAAGCTAAACGTGACCACGTAACTGTAAAAGATATGCGCGGTGAAGTAGTTACGATTCCAATGTATCAAGTACTTGATGTTTGGTTTCCAAATGATATGGGCTTTTTTGCAAAGCTAGGGCACTACTTTGTGCAGCTAGGTAAGTTTGTATCTGATGACCCACGTGAAGCAAATACAGAGGGCGGTGTTTTCCCTGCTATATTTGGTACTGTGTTTATGGTTATGCTGATGGCTGTAATAGTGACGCCGTTTGGTGTTGTTGCTGCAATTTACTTACACGAGTATGCCGCTAAAAATGCAGTCACTAAGATGATTCGTATTGCGGTGATTAACTTGGCCGGTGTGCCTTCAATTGTGTACGGTGTATTTGGCCTCGGCTTTTTTGTATACATGTTAGGTGGTAGCTTAGACCAATTATTTTACCCTGAAGCGGCACCAACGCCAGTATTTGGTACGCCTGGTGTAATGTGGTCGGCGTTAACGCTTGCTATATTAACTTTGCCAGTTGTTATTGTATCGACTGAAGAGGGCTTATCTCGTATTCCAAGTACCGTACGTGACGGTTCACTAGCGCTTGGCGCAACAAAGGTTGAAACGTTATGGCGCATAATTATTCCAATGGCAAGCCCTGCAATTATGACTGGTTTAATACTGGCAGTTGCGCGTGCTGCAGGTGAAGTTGCACCATTAATGTTAGTAGGCGTTGTGAAAATGGCCCCTACATTACCACTTGATGGTAACTTCCCGTATTTTCACTTAGATAGAAAGTTCATGCACTTAGGCTTTCATATATACGATGTTGGCTTCCAAAGCCCTAATGTTGAAGCGGCACGTCCGCTGGTATACGCCACTGCCTTTTTATTGGTGTCGGTGATTATTACCCTAAACATAACGGCCATTGGTATACGTAACCATTTACGTGAAAAATTCAGATCGCTTGAACACTAATTAGTAAAGATTTTATAGGTAACAAAAATGATTACAGTCGCTCCACAAGTAAACCAAGCTAATATTGGTCAAAAGTTAGACCTAGAAAATTTAACGGATGATCAAAAAGCGCTAGAGATTAAAGACCTCGATCTTTACTACGGTGATAAGCAGGCGCTTAATAAAGTTAATATGAACATTCCTAAAGGCCAAGTAACTGCGTTTATCGGGCCGTCTGGGTGTGGTAAATCAACATTACTGCGTTGTATTAATCGCATGAATGATTTGGTTGATATTTGCCGTATTGAAGGTGAAATATTACTCCATGGTCAAAATATTTACGATAAGAGCGTAGATGTAGCAGCACTTCGTCGTAATGTAGGCATGGTGTTTCAGCGCCCTAATCCATTTCCTAAATCAATTTATGAAAATGTAGTTTATGGCCTGCGCTTACAAGGCATTAAAGAGAAACGTAAATTAGATGAAGTAGTAGAGCAATCACTTCGTGGTGCTGCTTTGTGGGATGAAGTAAAAGATAGATTGCACGATAGCGCGTTTGGCTTATCGGGTGGTCAGCAACAACGTTTAGTTATAGCTCGCTCAATTGCAATTGAGCCTGAGGTACTTTTACTTGATGAACCAACATCAGCACTCGACCCTATTTCTACTTTGGTAATCGAAGAGCTAATAAACGATTTAAAAAACAAATTTACCGTTGTTATTGTTACACACAACATGCAACAAGCAGCGCGTGTATCTGATCAAACAGCCTTTATGTATATGGGCGAATTGATTGAATACTCAGACACAAATACCTTATTTACTACACCAACGAAGAAAAAGACTGAAGATTACATTACCGGTCGTTACGGTTAATTAGCCCGTTATAGCGTGTTGTACAAGATTAAGAGAGAAGGTAACTATGGAACATAATATTAATAAGCATATTTCTGGGCGCTTTAACCAAGAACTAGAAAATGTACGTAACCATGTATTGAGTATGGGTGGCTTAGTTGAGCAGCAATTAAATAGCGCGCTTGATGCGGTGAGTCGTAACGATGCTGAGCTTGCTCAAAAGGTACGTCAGAACGATTACAAAGTAAATGCAATGGAAGTCAGCATTGATGAAGAATGTACGCGTATCATTGCTCGTCGTCAGCCTGCAGCAAGTGACTTACGTTTAGTGATTGCAATTGCAAAAACTATTGCAGATTTAGAACGTATTGGCGATGAAGCTGAGCGAATTGCTAAAGTTGCACTAGACTCATTTACTAAAGATCAACAAGACTTGCTAGTAAATATTGAGAATATGGGCCGCCAAGTTTTAAAGATGTTACATGATGTACTAGACGCATTTGCACGTATGGATGTGCAGCGCGCATTTCAAGTACATAAAGAAGATGCAAAAGTTGACCGTGAATATGAAGCTATCACACGTCAAATAATGACTTATATGATGGAAGATCCACGCTCAATCCCTAAAATTATGGACTTAGTTTGGTCTGTTCGTTCATTAGAGCGCATAGGGGATCGTTGTCAAAATATTGCGGAATACATTATTTATTTTGTAAATGGCAAAGATATTCGTCATACATCTCAAGAAGATATAGAAAAATCGCTATAATTTTTTACCTATTTTTCTTTTTTATTAAAGCGGCTTAGTGCCGCTTTGTGCATTGCAAGCCTTAGTGAAGTAATAAAAAGCGTTCACAATCTTGGTTAATACTGTAAAATTCATGCTGCAAAGCATATCAATTTGATTAAAGGGTCAGTTATGCCTACAAACGCGTTTTTAGGAGTATTTGCAAAATCTCCTATCAAACCAATGGAAGAACACATCAAGAAGGTTCATCAAGCAAGTAAAGCTTTGATACCTTTTTTTAATCACGTATTTAAAGAAGAGTGGGTACAAGCTGAAGAGCTTCGCATCACTATTCGCAATTTAGAACGTGAAGCTGATGATATGAAAAGAGATATACGCTTACAATTGCCACGTGGTTTATTCATGCCGGTAGAGCGTACAGATCTTCTCGAATTAGTAACTCAACAAGATAAAATTGCCAATAAAGCAAAAGATATTGCAGGACGAGTGATTGGTCGTGAAATGACCATTCCTAAAGTTATGCAAGCTGATTTCTTAGCTTACTTAACCCGTTGTGTAGATGCGACTAAACAAGCATCTAAAGCAATTAACGAATTAGAAGAATTGCTAGAAACGGGTTTTAAAGGTCGAGAAGTCACCTTAGTAGAAAAAATGTTAGTTGAATTGGATGCCATAGAACAAGACACGGACGAAATGCAGATAAAAGTACGCCGCCAGCTACGTGATGTAGAGGGTGAGTTAAACCCAATTGATGTGATGTTTTTGTACAAAATCATTGAATGGGTTGGCGAGCTTGCAGATATTGCAGAGCGCGTAGGATCACGTCTTGAGCTGATGTTAGCTCGTTAATTTAAAATCAGTTCAAACACGAAAGATTAAGGTTTTACAATGGATATCATTGCATCTTACGGCACGGTATTAATTTTAATTGCCGCAGCAGTCGGCTTTTTTATGGCTTATGGTATTGGCGCGAACGACGTAGCGAACGCCATGGGTACATCTGTAGGTTCAAAAGCGCTAACAATCAAACAAGCTATTTTTATAGCGATGATTTTTGAATTTGCAGGCGCCTATTTAGCAGGTGGTGAGGTTACATCAACAATTCGTAAAGGAATTATTGATGCAGCACCATTTGCAGATATTCCGGAATTAATGGTTCTGGGTATGATTTCGTCTTTATTTGCAGCCGGTGCTTGGTTATTAATGGCCTCGTTCTTAGGTTGGCCTGTATCTACAACTCACTCAATCATTGGTGCAATCATTGGTTTTGCGTTAGTTGCAGTAGGTACTGAGGCGATTCAATGGGATAAAGTAGGTGGTATTGTAGGTAGTTGGATTATAACACCTGCCATATCAGGCTTTATTGCATACTTAATATTCATGAGTGCACAAAAGCTTATCTTTAATACAGATGCACCACTAAAAAATGCTAAACGTTATGTCCCTCTTTATATGGGCTTAGCAGGTTTTATCATGGCATTGGTTACAATTAAAAAGGGCTTAAAGCACGTTGGTATAGACCTAGGCTCAGCTGAAGGCTATGCACTGTCAGTAGGTGTTGCAATAGTTGTTGCTGTGATTGGTAAAATTGCCATATCTCGCTTAAATATTGATCCAAAAGCAGATAAACAAATGCAGTTCAACAATGTTGAAAAAGTATTTGCTGTTCTTATGGTACTAACAGCATGTTGTATGGCATTTGCACATGGTTCTAATGACGTTGCTAATGCAATTGGTCCACTAGCAGCTGTTGTAAACATTGTTGAAAACAATGGTGAAATTGCTAAAAAAGCAGCTATTGCTTGGTGGATTCTACCTCTAGGTGGTTTTGGTATTGTTGCTGGTCTTGCTATTTTAGGCAAAAAAGTAATCAAAACTATTGGTGAAGGTATTACACATTTAACACCTAGCCGTGGTTTTGCTGCTGAACTAGCTGCTGCTTCTACCGTTGTTATTGCCTCAGGTACTGGTATGCCAATCTCTACTACTCAAACCTTAGTGGGTGCGGTATTAGGTGTAGGTATGGCACGTGGAATTGGCGCGCTTAACATGGGTGTTATCAGAAACATTGTAGTTTCTTGGGTAATTACATTGCCAGTTGGCGCTGCCCTTGCTATTGTTATTTTCTACGTACTAAGAACCGCATTTGGGGTTTAATAAAAAAGTACTCAAAGACTTTTAGCTTGAAAAGATCTCAATGCCCTAGGTGTTGGGGTCTTTTTATTTGTGGAAAGAAAAAATGACTAACCTTCCAAGTATTAAACAACTACAGTATTTATTAGCTGTTCATCAACATCAGCACTTTGGCAGAGCCGCTAGTGCCTGCTTTATAGGACAATCTACTTTAAGTAGCGCTATTCAAAATCTTGAAGAAACACTAGGCTGTCAGCTAATTGAGCGTGAAAATCGCAGCCTGATGTTTACCAGTATTGGTGAAGAAGTTGTTGAGCGTTCTCGTAAAATAATTAACGATACGATTAGTTTAAAAGAGCTTACAAAAAGCTTTTTAACACCACTGAGTGGTAAGCTGACTGTGGGTGTTATACCTACAATTGCAAGCTTTATAGCGGCTCCGCTTTATCATTTTTGTAAAGAAACCTTTTGTGATTTAGAGCTGGTATTAATTGAAGATACGAGTGACAAGCTACTGGATAAACT
>NZ_JACJDN010000248.1:0-5497 GCF_014163565.1 Pseudoalteromonas sp. SR45-5
CCTCGAAGTCGGATCAGGAACCGGCCAACATAGTGTGTTTTTTGCAGAGCAATTACCGCATTTACAATGGCATACAAGTGATCGCGCTATAAACCACGAAGGGATTAATTTATGGCACCGTGAAGCTAATTTAACTAATTTACATGCACCACTTGAGCTTGATTTAAATAATGAATGGCCTGTAGATAAGGTTGACGCTATTTATACTGCAAACACATTTCATATTGTAAGTTGGCAATTAGTTGAACGTTTTTTTGACGGTGTTAAACGTCACTTAAATAGCCACGGTATGTTGTGTATTTACGGACCATTTAAGTACCAAGGTGAATTTACCAGCCCAAGTAATGATGACTTTAGTGCCTTTTTAACAGAGCGCGATCCGTTAAGTGGAATAAGAGATTTTGAAGCAGTTGAACAACTAGCTAAGCAAGCAGGGCTTACGCTTATTAGCGATACTGCCATGCCTGCAAATAATCAGTTACTCGTTTTTAAACGGCAGTAATGAGCTACATTGCTCTTTATATATATCAATATGGCCGCGTTCACGCTTTAAGTAGTCGCTTATTGCATTACTGAAATCGCCATCAACAATATGGTGAGCAGAGTAGGTAAGTACGGGTTCAAATCCGCGTGCTATTTTGTGCTCACCTTGTGCTCCCGAATGAAAGCAGCTGAGTTTATGCTTTATTGCAAACTCAATACCTTGGTAATAGCACAGCTCAAAGTGAAGCGAATCTACTTCTTCACTTGCTCCCCAGTAGCGCCCATAAAGTGTATTCTCACCTACTAAACTAAGTGTTGCAGCAATCACGTTGTCGTCTTTTTTGGCCAGCATAATAACGAGGTTATTAGCCATTAATGCATGTAAAAGCGTAAAAAACTCCATATTTAAATAGCCCAAATGACCAGATCGCTTTAAGTAGTTACGCTGATAAAACTCACAAAACAATTGCATTATCTCGGGCGTAATTTGCGTTCCTTGCAGCCATTCAATATCAATATTTTGTTGCGCTATTTTAGCTCGCTCTTTTTTAAGTGACTTACGTTTTCGTGAGTTAAGTATTTGCAAAAAATCGTCAAAGGTTTCAAAACCTTTATTAAACCACTGAAATTGCACACCTACTCTTAGCATGGCATGTTGCTCAGTTAATGATGTTGCTTGGGCTTGGTCGCAAAAATTAACATGCCAACCCGACCACCTTTGCTCAGCACTGTGTATGCTAAGTTGCTCTGTAATGTACTGATACACCGCATTAGGGTTAGCGTGCTCGATAGCAATACGCTTGCCTTCAATAGGGCTAAAGGGAATGCCAGATAGCCATTTGGGATAATATTCTAAACCGTGTTTTTCGTATGCCTCAGCCCATGCCCAGTCAAATACGTACTCGCCGTATGAATGACTTTTTAAATACCCAGGTGCAAGCGCAATGAGCGTATCATCTTCAAAAATAGCGAGGTGATGGGGCTGCCAACCGCTTTTTTGTGTTACGCATTGGCTTTGTTCAAGGGCATATAAAAAAGCATGTTGAGTAAATGGTTCATCACCAAATAAACGTTGCCACTGCGCCTGATCAATCTCATTAATACTGCTAAACCATTGGTGCGAAAACGTTCCCATGACTACTTACCTTGTAGTTGTTCTAAGCTGTTCTACGTTTTTAATAAACGTACTAATTTGCTTTTTAAGCTCGGTAAAATGAGGATTATAAGTTAAGCGTTGTAAAGCCGGATAGTGTTTTAAGTTGGCGCTTGTGCGCTCTCCTAGTTGTGGATTTTTTGTTGTTTTACATGTTTTGTACAGGGACTCGTCGTTAATAAAGCTGCCACAATTACGATAGGTTGCGTTAATCCCATAATGTGGATTTTGCGGTGAGTTAACAATAGCAATATGCGATATACCATGAACTTTTTTACACTGAGGCGATGTGCATTGCGGGTTATTTACTGTGTAGTCACTAGCAAAGTCTGGCGGTAAAATATCAGTGCTTCCATAAAGTACTAAAGTATCGAGCGGCTTATATTTTACTGAATTATCTTTGTGTAACGCACTTAATAATTTTAGCGTGGCACGCGTATCTATCGTGGTATCAATATCGCTAAGTACACTAAAAATAGGTAATTTAAGTGCAGAGCGTTTGTTTAAGCTACTTACGCTTGCAAGTGACATTGCATCGTACGACGCGGCAGCTGCATTTAAAGGAAATGATTCATACTTAGCAAAGTCTACATCGGCGTCTTTATCTATCCAATTAACAAAGGGTATGGCATCAATCCACTTTGCTATCCAGCCGTACTTATTATGTGGCTCGGAGCCTGGCGAATAAAGCATAAGCGCTTTAATTTTGGGTGAAACAGTGTGCTTGGTTGCGTAATCAATAAGTAACGCTGCACCGGTAGAGTAACCTGCGAGTATCACCTCATCAAAGTCTTGCACCGAGCGTTTAATACCGTATTTTATTGCCTGTTGCCATTGGCTAACCTCTACATTGAGTAATGCACTTGCGGCGCTTCCATGTCCTGGTAATAAAATAGTACGCACAGTATAGCCTTGTTGATAATACACTTGTGCTAAATCGTGATACGTAAAGGGTGAGTCAGTTAGCCCGTGAATTAATAGTGCAACTTTATTGCTGTTTGGATGCGTAAGCTCAAAAGGGGCAATAATATCTGCAATAGTAGGGTCAGGTTTTCGCGTACCTTGTGTTACTAATTGCTGGTACGTTTGTGTAATAACAGGGCATGGCATATCTGCACGTGGATTGGTTTTATTTATATGTTTATATGCAAAATCTAAGTAATCGTTAAATGGTAAAAGTGCGTGGTAATTAAAGCGCTGGTGGTTGTGCTCTTTTTCAAAGCGTAATAAGCCTTGTTGCTTACTTTTTGTTATAAATTTAAAGTCGCTCGCCTGCGAGATACAGTTTTGAGCGACAGCTGTATGCGAAAAAACACTTAAAACAATACCAAAAGCGACTCTTAAAACTACTCTTAAAATTAAACCACTATTGTTCATTAACTTCTGCATATTGGACAAGACACTCGGTTAGCTTAATGAGTTCAAGCGGTTTTGCAAGGTGCTGGTTAAATCCAACGGCTTGTGCATGTGCTTTATCCTCTGGCATAACGTCGGCAGTTAAAGCAATAATCGGGAGCTCTTGTTCAGTTTTAAACTGGCGGATCAGTGCCGTTGCTCTATAGCCATCCATTACAGGCATTTGGCAATCCATAAGCACTAAGTCAAAATGCTGCTTTTTAACTATATCAACGGCCAGTTCGCCATTTTCTACTATATACGGCACAATTCCTAACGAGCCAAGCATCGCTTTAATAACCATTTGATTTACTGGGTTATCCTCTGCGACCAAAATATCTAGCGAAGTAATATTAGTATTATCAAATGTAATAACATGTTCTTTTTTAGGTTCTGTTGTTTCTAATCGCATTGAAAATGTAAAAGTAGAGCCTTTATTTACTTCACTTTTAAGTGTTATATCAGCCCCCATTAATTGGCTTAACTCTTTCGCTATGGTTAAGCCAAGGCCTGTACCACCAAACTGCCTTGAGGTAGAACTATCCGCTTGGGTAAATGCGTTAAATAATTTTTTATGTTGGCTTGGTTTTATACCTATGCCGGTATCACTAACGGTTATAACTAGCTGTACTTTATTGGCGGCAGTAAACTCTGTTTCTATGTTTAAAGTAACGCTGCCTTGGCTTGTAAATTTAATCGCGTTGCTACATAAATTAAGTAATATTTGCTCAATTCGCATAGGATCACCAATAAACCAGGTATCAACAGGTAGCTTTGAATTAACTTGCCATTTAATACCTTTGTTAACTGCGCTTTGCTCAAACATGTTGTTTATACGTGTTATTAAAGCACCTAAGTCGAATGCAATAGATTCAATAACTAACTTTTGGGATTCTATTTTTGATATATCAAGAATGTCATTAATTAAGTTTAATAAGCTTTTAGATGCTGAGTTTATTTTATCTAAATAGCCAATGAGTGTATTTGCATTGTCTGTTTCTCTAGCAAGTGAAGAAAAACCAATAACGGCGTTTAATGGTGTTCGTATTTCGTGGCTCATATTCGCTAAAAATTGGCTTTTAGCCTGATTAGCTAAATCGGACTGCTTCTTTGCTTGTGCGAGTGAGTGAGTACGCTCTGCAACTTGACGTGTAAGTGCGATTTGTTGCTGATTAAACAGCAGTAAAACCATTAAAATTAAAGAACATACGGCAACTTGAAGTATGAGTAATAATAAAGTTAGTTGACTATTATGTTGTGTTAAAAAGCTTTCTTTAAGGGCTAGTTTTACAATCCATTTTTGCCCTGCAAAGTCCACATCAAACGACATTAAGCGGCTGCCTTTAGCTTGCTGAACATTTTGAGAGTAATTACTATAAAACGGCGGAGTGTTTGTATCTTCGTATATACCAATCGAAAACATATCAGGCTGTTCTTTAGAAATTGCCTGCTCAATAATACTACGCACTAAAAATACACCAGTGGCATAGCCTTTAATTGTTTTTTCATCACTATGCTGGGAGTACACAGGGGCAAATAATAAATAGGCTGGTTTAGGTTGTTTGGTTTGCACTAACTGAATTATTTTAGTTCCTACTGGCATGTACTTTATAGCGGGGTTAAGCAGAGAGCTTTTTCGATCAGGGTTTGAAAATACATTAAAGCCAATAGCTTTTTGATTACCATTAAAAGGAGCTATGTATTTTACTATCACAAGGGGATCGCTACTTTCAAGAGGTTCGCCAACTACATCAATATCTAAATGATAAATGTTTGATATTTCTTGGGCAAAGACGTCGCGTTGATCTTGAGGTATTTTTGCGTTCCACGATAAGGCGTTAATAAATGCGTGCTGAGTTAGTAACTGGCTAGCATAAGAATAAAAATCTTGCTGGCTTAGCATGGGAGATGACTGTACCTGACTTGCTAGGCTCTGCACTGCAATAATACTACGATTTGTATATCTATACAGGCTGTTTTCTATAACATGGACTTCACGTTCAGCAATTTTAATAGTGTTTATACGATTTTCTTGATCGTATAACTGCGTTGTTACCGCGACTGATAAAAATAAAATAGAGCATACTGCAATTGTCGGAAACGCCGATATATTATGTTGATTAGACTTTTGTGGTAATAAAGAAAGTAAAAGCGGAGTCGCAATTAATACTCCTAATGTATCACCAAGCCACCAGTAAGTAACATTCTTCCAATGATTATCAACACTGTAAACCGAGTTGAATTGGCTTAAGGCAAATACGCCAAAGTTAGCCGAAATTAAGCTGACCAATATTGCTATGACAAGGATAAAGTAAATTATATTTTTGCGCTTTTTAAAGCGCAGCGGGTGCCCAAGCCAATACTTTAAAAGAGCTGCGCCGACCATTGCCTGTATAACAACACCAAAGGCGATATACATAGCCTCGTTAAATGAGTTACCGACCAGGACTAGCTCATGAGCTGAAC